>CAPZDM010000071.1 GCA_948745425.1 uncultured Clostridia bacterium | reverse complement strand
TTCATACCTATGTGTGCCTTTAGAGCGAAGCGAGAAAGGAATGGAATTTATGATGGAGAAAAATTAGTTGGGATGGCTCAATTATATATTTCACAAGATATGCTTGCAGACTTTAAGAAAGAGCTTGAACTTGAAAATTATACAGTATGTGAATTAGGTGGTAATTTAGTATTACCAGAATATAGAGGGAATGGAATAACGACAAAGCTACAAAAGATAGAATTAGAACTAGCTAAAAAATTAGGATTTGATTATATAATTTCTATGGCTCATCCAGACAATGTAAGTAGTCAAAAAACTCTTGAAAAAGTAGGCTTGAAATATGTAAAAGAAACAAGATTATCTAATGGCTTTTTAAGAAAACTATATATGTTAAAATTAAAGTAGTATATGGAGGAATCAAAATGGAATTAACTATTAACTATATTTTATCACAAATATTTACAATTATAATGTATGGATTATTAGCACTAACATATTATGCAAAAGATAGAAAGAAAGTTTTAATTATAAATTTTCTGTCACTTGTTGCAAATGGAATAGCATACATATTTTTAAATGCATGGACGGGGCTTGCAATGTGCGTTGTAGCTTTAATAAGAAATATAATCTTTTTAATTGATGAAAAGAAAAATGGAAAAAGAGAGTCTATTAATAGAACTGATGTTATTATATTAGTAATTTTATATGTTATATCAATTATTTCAGCAATCCTTACATATGATGGATTCTTAAGTCTATTATCTGTATTTGCAACAGCATTGTATACATTTTCTGTATGGCAAAAGAAAACTAATATATATAAATTATTAGGTATTCCTATAGGAATTTTATGGGTATCATATAATATCTATATAATGTCAATATTTGGAATTATATTAGAAGCAATATTATTAATTTGTTCGATTACTGGATATTTATTAGAGAGAAGAAAACAGAATTAGTAATCGATATATTATAAAAAAGAGCACAAAATAGTGTAAAAGCATTATTTTGTGTTCTTTTTTTCTGTATTAAAATTTCTTTAAAAATTCCCCCAAATTTTACTATCAAAAGTGGTGTTATATATAGAAACTTATAAAAAAATTTCAAAATCCCCTTTTTTGGTATACAAAGTGGGTTTATTTATAGGGAGGGTAAAAATTTTTAAAATTTAGCTTCGGTTTTGCGATAGAAGTGGGCTTATATATAGAGCGACCAATTTAAAGTAAAAAATAGCACATTGACAAATACACTTAAAATCAAGTGTCATAACAAGCCATTTTCTTTAATATTCTGTATTAAAAGGATTTAATGAAAAGTATAAAGGAGATGATGTAAATGTGAATAAAGATAAAAAAGAAACAAAAATAGATAAATTAGAATTTAATACATATTGTATTTTTACAGAAGAAAAACAGGAGCTAAAAGAAACAGTAGGATTAATTTTTAAAGATTATATAGAAAATTTAAAATTAAAAACAAAGTAATTATTCCAAAATGTTTGCAAAATTATTTTGAGCACGTTACAATTTATGTGTAGATGATTACGGATAGGAGGTTAAATGCTAAACTTAAATAGTCAAAACTTCAAAGTACGGACTATATATAAGACTATCTCGTGAAGATGGCGACAAACAAGAAAGCGAAAGTATCGGTAATCAAAGAAATATTTTGCAAAGATATGTAAAGGAGAATGGTTTAAATCTAATCAAAGAATACGTTGATGATGGTATATCTGGAACTACATTTGATAGACCTGGATTCAATAGAATGCTCACAGACATTGAAAATAAAAGTATTAATATGGTTATAACCAAAGACTTATCAAGACTTGGAAGGGACTATATTAAAACAGGGCATTACATAGAAAACTACTTTCCACAAAACAACATAAGGTATGTTGCAATAACAGATGGAATAGACACCTATATTGATAGCACAAATAACGATATAACACCTTTTAAAGCAATTATGAATGACTATTATGCTAAGGATATATCTAAGAAAATTAGAAGTGTGTATAAGGAAAAACAAAGACAAGGAGAGTATATGTGTAGTATTCCAGCATATCGGATATAAAAGGCATCCTAGTATAAAAAATAAGCTGATTATAGATGAACGCGTAAAAGACATTGTTGAGAAAATTTTTGATATGTATGCCAATGGTCATGGAAGTGTAGAAATAGTGAATTACTTAAATAATAACCACTACTTATCCCCTACTGGACATAGAAAAACTGGGTTAGTACAAGATGAAAACAAAACAAACTATGACTGGAATGAAGTCACTTTATGCAATATGCTAAAGAATGAAGTCTATATAGGGAATACTATTCAAAACAAAAAAACAGTTATATCATACAAAGTTAAGAAGATTAGAACTGTAGAAAAGGAAAATCAAATAAGAGTTGATAATACACACGAGCCCATCATAGACAAAGAGACATTTGAAAAAGTACAATGTATTTTTGAAAAAAGAGGAACAAACACAAAATTAAAATATGATTACTTATTAAGAGGACTACTTTACTGCTATCATTGCAAAAGAAAACTGCAAATTGTGCTTAAGAAAAATTCAAGAAGAAATGCACAATCACATCCATATATAATATGTGCAGACTATAAAAAAAGAGGTTGTTATCCATTAAGTATTAACTATGAAAAATTTGAAAATCATATTATTTATGTGGTAAAAAAAATCTGTCAGATATATGCAGACAAAGAAATTTTTTATAGTGTTTATGAGAAATATCAAAACAAAACATTTGATATTCGAGATGGATATAAGAAGAAACTAGAACAAATTGATAAGGCAATATTAGATATAAATAATAATTTAGATAAGATGTATATGGATAAATTACAAGGTATCATTCTTGAAGAAGATTACATTAGAATATCACAAAAATTTATATTTGATAGAACAAATTTAACAAAACAAAAAGAAGAATTAGAGGAAAAATTAATTGGAACAGAAGAAAAAATAAGCAGTAAAAACAAAATAAAAGAAGAAAAAGAATTAGATGAATTAATAGAAAGATTTTTGAAATTAGAGCAAATAGATAAAATGTATCTATACAGATTAATCAGTAAAATTGAAATCGATAAAGACAAAAATGTATACATACATTTCAACTTTTCAAAACTAAATTCTATTAATGAAAATCTAGATGAATTTATCAAAATTGAAGAACTAATAAATGAGAATAATCAAAAACGCAAAGTCGTGTAACTAAAGCATTACAAGACTTTGCAAATTGGTTGGTGTTTTTTTAAATCCACACCTGTGGTACTGATTAACTTCCATATGGGAAAATTAATTAGTAAATATAAAAATATTTACAGAAACAAGGTGTAATAGGCATCTTGTTTTTTATGATTATATAAAGAAAAGTAGATTAAAACATTGATAAATACACAATTATGTGATAAAATAATTATGTTAATATAAGTGCAGATTGGAGAAATATGAAAAATTTAATATATATGGAACAAGAACAAATTAATAAATTTGATTCTTTACAAGAATTATATGAATTTATATTTGTAAAACAATATTTTAATTTAACGGAAAAGCAAAAGTTTATTAGAAGATATGAAATAGCATTTTATAAAATAAAATTTTATTGTTTAGATTTAGATATTGTTCATACTAAAAGGGGTATATTAGGAGAACAATATAAAATAGTAAAAGAAAAGTATAATGTAGAAAAAGCATTAATAATTGACAACGAAAGAGAATTCATAATGTCTTTGTGTAAAATTCCTAATATTATAATATTAGAAAGCAAGTCAAGTGATAATTTATTAACAGCAAAAGAGAAAGAAAAATATAAAGGAAACTATATTGTAATTAATGAAATTATATAGAGGAGTAGTAAGGTGAATTTTAGAGAGACTAGTGATTTTTTAAATCATATAAATGAACATACAGAGCAAGAAATAATGTCAAATATGCAAGATATTAAAAAGCATTTTCGTTGGATACCTTGGAACTTTACAAAAGAGTATCTTAGTAAAATATTAAAAATTGTTGATATTAATGTAGTATTATATGAATTATTTAAAGATGAACAAAGATTTTCTTGGTGGAAAGAAAAAATAGATTTTCCAGAAAATTTAAAATTTGGTTTGGAAATAGAAGTAGCAGATGTACCTTTAGATGAAATTCGATGTATTTTTGGTTCAAATGCTATTGTACCTATTATGAATATTTTAGGAGTTCCTACTGATATTTCAAATGCAGTTATTCAAAATTCAGATTTTCAAAAGAAAAATGAGTTTAATAAATGGATTTTTTCTCCAGAAGCATCTACTGATGAATCAGAAGCATCTACACTAATTATGGCAAACAATTTATATGACTTAAATCAAATTGTTGCAATTTGTACTTTATTCAAAGCTTTAAATGCTAGATTGCACAGAGGAACAGGATTACATATAAACATTGGAGTTGATTATTTAGAATGTAATAAAAAGGCTGTAGAAAATTTACTTAAAATATGGGGAGAATGTGAAGAATTATTTTTTAAAATGGCTAATCCAGAAGGCGAAGTAATACGAGTACAAGCAAATACAATGGCTGTTCCAATAAAAGAAAATATTCAAAATTTTTTTGAAAAAGATGGAAGTATTACTCTTGAAACTGAAGAAGATATGGAAAGGTTTTTATATCAAATTCAGGCACGAAATAGATTAGATAGAGTTATTGCTTGGGCTAATATTGGTCCAGAATATGATTTGGAATGGGATTTAGCTTATGCAAAAACAGATGAAGAAAAATTTCAAATTTATCATAGATATGAAGAAGGAATAAAGAAAAAGGAAGATGAGAAATCACAAGTAAGATGGACAAGTATAAACTTTAATCATATGGAATGGAATTCTGACAATGCAGGAAGAATTGAAATAAGAATATTTAATTCTTCGCTAGAGCCAGAAATTATATTTCAAGATTTAGAATTAGTAGGAAAAATATTCGAAGTAAGTTTAAAAAATGCTAAAAATCCAAATTATAAAAAAGATGAGTTTGAAAAATTATTTTTACGAGATGTAACAGAAACTGAAAAAGTAAATAATTTGTTGAATTTATTGTTTGATGAAGATAGACAAAAGGATATTTTTAGAAAACGTTGGCAGTCTATAAGAAGAAAAAGCGAATATAAAAAATATCAATCTGGAATAGACACTTTTGAAAGATAAGGTTAAAAAATGGGATAAATGAAGGAAAAAAACTGTTTGACATGTGGCATATTTTGTGGTATTATGAATATAATAATTAAGAACATCATTGTTTTTAATAAATGTGTTTGTCGCCGCCCCTTTGGCGAGGTATAAATGAGAGAGTGAATAAATGTGTTTGTCGCTGCCTCTTTAGCGAGGTATAAATGAGAGAGTGAATAAATTTTAATGGGGCTTACCAAAAAATGGTAAGCCTTAACTAATATAAGGAGTAAAAAATATGCAAATAGATGTAGGTTATTTTTATTTTGTAAAAGATGATTTTTTTCATATTATAAATGATCCAGAATTAATGAGAAATAAAGAAAATGGAATTAAAAGACCATGTTATTTTTGTTTTAAAAGTAAAGAAAACGATAAAATTATATGGTTCATTCCAGTTAGTACTAAAGTTGATAAATATAAAAAGATATATGAAAATAAAATCCAAAAACAAATAAAATTAGGAAAAAATCCATCAATAGATACAATAGTTTTTGGATATGTTGCAAATACATATAGCACATTTTTAATACAAAATATGTTTCCAGTAACAGAGGATTATATAGAGAGCCAATACATAAAAAATAAAGTTGCAATTACTCTATCAAACAAGTTACAAAATGAAATAATAAGTAAAGCAAATAAGGTATTAAATTTATATAATCATGGTATGAAAAATATTATTTTTCCAAATATTGATAACATATTAAAGCAATTATTGAAATAAAAAAATGTCTTCCAGAGGGTTAAAAGGTTTTAGGAGATTTTATCCTAAACAGCAAAAAGGGTGTCAAAACACCAAGCTGGCGAATGTTAGGCAGAAGAAAATACCCTACCATTCGGAGCAAAAGTCTTTGCTCTAAAATATCAAATTTCGCTTTGCTAATTTGATATTATTATATGAGTAAGTTTTCAATGATAAAATTAAAATTTTAAGGAGTGTAACATTATGAAATTTAATTCAAAAGATAGAACTGAAATGTTAAAAGTAAGAGTTTCAGAAGAAGAGAAAACTTTAATAAAAACAAAAGCAGAAATGTACGGATACAGATACTTGTCAAATTACATAAGAGATGCTGCAATTTATGAAAAAGTAACACAAGTAGATTTAAAAGGACAAGATGAAATTTTAAGTGCATTTTCGGAAAACACTAAAGAAATAAAAGAGATTGCAAAAGGAGTTAGACATTTATGCAAATTTTTAACACAGGCAGATGGTTTAGCAATAGCAAATTTAAGAGCAAGAATGTATGATATTATGAGAGCACAATATAAAATACGTGATTTAATTACTAAAAAATTAGATTTAGATGTATGGCAAAGAATTAATCGTTCAAAATCCTAATGTTCTAAAACAAAAGAACTACATCTTTGACATGAAGGTAGTTCTTTTGTTTATAATTACATCAAATTTCTTAATTGGTATTTTCTATTCCTTAAACTAATAGTATTCCTCCATTTACATTCAAGTTTTCTCCATTTATATAATCTGCTTCTTCACTTAATAAAAACAATACAGCATTTACAGTATCCTCAATTTTACCTAATCTTTTGCTTGGATTCTTTTTAGCAGTTAATTCTATTTCTTCTTCTGTATAACTTTGTTTTGCCAATGGAGTCAAAGTTAGTGAGGGACTAACTGTATTTACTTTTATATTGTATTTACTAGTTAATTCAAGGGCACAACATTTTGTTAGCATTACGGTTGCTGCCTCGCAAGTACAATAAGCAACTGAGTCTAATGCTGGTCTATCGGCTAATCTAGAAGCAATATTTACAATTCTTGGAGATTTTACTTTTTTCATTAAAGGAATACAATATTTAATGCACATCCATCTTCCTACAAGATTAACATCTAATTCTTTTCTAAATTCTTCTGGAGTCAAATTTTCTATCGAATTTATTTTATCATAAGCAGCGTTATTTACTAATCCATCTAATCTTCCATATTTCTTATCAATCATTTCGAACATATTTTTTACATCATTTTCATTTGAAACATCAGCTTTAATAAATAACACATTATCTGTAGTATGAGTTTTTTTCGCTGGGGAACTCCCTAGATTTCAACATTTTTAAGCTCTA
>CAPZDM010000070.1 GCA_948745425.1 uncultured Clostridia bacterium | reverse complement strand
AATTTTATACAAAAATATTTTGCCCATTTTGTACATTTTAGTATTGACAATAACAGAAGATAATAATAAAAGAAATAATATTAAAAATAATACTAAATCACAGAAAAAATCTATATCAAATTATACAAATCAGAGAGAATATTCAGAAGAATTTTTAAACAGTTTATATGCAAATTTATAGAGAAAGGATAGGTAAATTTAATGAAAAAATATAAAATTTTGAATACATTCTTATTCTCCCAGCGGGCTAAAAAGGTATTAGGAGATTTTCTCCTAAACAGCAATATGTGGTCCACAGGACCAAGCCGGAGAATATTGGGCATTAAAAAATGCCACAAAATTCGAAACAAAATTCTTTGCTCTAAATATCAAATTTCGCCTTGCTAATATTGATATTTTATAACAAAGAAATTTTAGTATATAAAGGAGTGAGTTAAAATGGAATTAAATCCAGATAATAGAAGAGAAATGATAAAAGCAAGAGTATCAGAAGAAGAAAAGATTTTAATAAAAGCAAAGGCAGAATATTATGGATATAAACAATTATCTAAATATATAAGAGATTCTGCGATTTATGAAAAGGTAGCTAATGTTGACTTAATAGGAAAAAATGAAATCTTAAAAGCATATTCAGATAATACACAGATATTAAAAGAAATGCATAAAAGTATAAAACATATTGCAATATTTGCTACACAAATTGATAAATATGAAAGGGAAGAACTAAAATTTAAAATGCTTGAAATTTTAAAGAATCAAAAAGAAATGATAAAGTTAATTGACAAGAAATTAGATTTGGATGTATGGCAACAGGTTAATCACAGAAAATTAAATAAAAGGGCTGACAAATAAAATAGAGCACGTTATACTATCAGTAAATTTATATTTGGAGGTAGTAAATATGTGTGAAAGTAAAAAAGAAGTCTTGGATAATCTATTTGAAAGCAGAGAAACAAACTTATATGTGTTAACGGAGGAAGATAAAAAGAAAATCGAAAATTTAACAAAGAACAATGATACTTATGAAAAATTATTTAATGTAATTGAAGAATTATCTAGCGATACAAATAAACTAGAAAAAGTTAGAGATAGTTTAGATAGTTATATAGACAGGATAAATATTGCTAGTTCTTATGAAAATGAAAAGTTTTATAAAATTGGCTTTTCAGATGCAATTAACTTAATATTGGAGTGTATATGTAAATAAAAAGAATAATATTTGACTATACTTTTTTATTTTATAGTAATTACGAGTAATTATAATATGGCATTTTTTTACATTTTATGATATAGTAAAAATGGTGATATTATATGAAAATAAAAAATATTAAGTTAAATAAAAATGTAACAACTTTTGAAAATGATACTAATGTAGAATTAAGTATAGATAAACCTAATATAATTTATGGACAAAATGGTAGTGGAAAAACTACTATTTCTAGAATTTTTCAATATATTTCTAAATATGTGCTGGATGAAGATAAAGTAAATACTTTAGAAAATTTAAAAAATGCAGATAGTGAAGAAAATTTGGAAATAGAGATATTAGATTATAAAGAAGAAAGAATTAATATAAACGAACCTAATAGCATTAAAAACAATATCGTTGTTTTTAATCAAGATTATATGAAAAAGAAAATGCAAATAGAAAAATTTGATACAAATAAATTCAAGTCTTCTAAAATTACACAAGAGACAGGAGAAGATTTAAAAAACGAATTAAAAGAAATATATCTAAAACTTAATGGAGAATATAAAAAAGAAAGTGAACAAATAAAGCAATTAAAAATAAAGTTAAAAGATGAAGCATTAAAAACTATTGATGAATGGAAGAAAAAAGTAGATATTAGAAAAAACAGTAATGAGATTTTTAAAGAAATAATAGAAAACATAGAAAAATTAAATTCTGTACAACAAATTGAAGCGGAAGATATAATACAAAAAATAATTAAATATAAAAATGTAGATGAAAGTAGCAAAATTGGAAGTATTACATTAGATTTAGAAAAAATTAAAGCTATAAAAGAAAATATACATAAATGTGTTATATATAACGAAGATACAACACAGTTAGCATATATAAAAAGACTACTGGGACAAATATCTTCAGATGAAAAAGAATGGATATTATTAGGAACTAAATATATAAAAAATAATGAATGCCCTTTTTGTAAGAGTAATATAGATAATAATGATATTGTTAATGGATATAAAATGTATCAAAATTCAAAATTAGGTCAACTAGAACAAAAACTAAAATTTCTTTTAGAACAATTAAATGTTATGGATACTACAATCAAACAAATTTCTATAATTAAAAATAAAATTAACAATATAAGTACAATTATAGATAATAATGAGGAAATTTCTAATAAGTTAAATGATTTAGAAGAACAACTAATAAAATTTAAAGAAGAGCAGATAAATATAATACAATATAAATTAGATTCTGACAATTTACATAGAGATTGTAGTAGTGAGAAAATATATACATCACAAAATATTAAACTAGAAGATATAGAAAAATTATTAAAAGAGATAAATGTAAACTTTTCTCAAATAGATGCTAAAATTGAAACTAGTTCTAAACAAGTAGGAAACTTAAGAAATCAGTATCTTAATGAATGCCTACAACCATATGTGGCTAAAAACATATATGAAAGCTATAAGAAGATAAAACAAGATGAAGAAGAGTTGGTTGTTAAAGATGCAAAAGTAAAAGAGGCAAAGAAAAATTATGAGGATGATTTAGTAAAAAAACAATTATTAATTAAAGATGTAAACAGATTATTAGATGATTTAGGAATACATAAGTACAAAATAGATACAAATTTTCATTTAATGTATAAAAGAAAAGATGTAAATGACAAATTTGTAAATATGCTTAGTGAAGGTGAAAGAACTAGTATTACATTTGCTCTTTTTTTAGCAGAGTTAAAATGGCTATATGAAGATATAGATATAATAGTTATTGATGATCCGATTTCTTCATTAGATTATATGCATATTTATAATGTAATGAGCAAAATAAAAGAATTATTTAGCATGTATAGTGATAAACAAATTATAATTTTAACTCATAATAATATTTTCTATAATATGTTTAAATATAGAAATCCATATGCATATTATAAAATTTCAAATACAGAGGGAAAAAGTAATTATAAAGAAGATAGACGAGATAAAACATTATATATGGAAAAATTAAAGGATATTGTGTATATTGCAGATAGTACAGAAGATATTACAGAAGAACAAAAGAAATACATATTTAACTATTGTAGATATATATTAGAAACATTAGGTTTATTCTTTTTTCCTAATAGCAATGATGCTTTAAATAGCCTACAAAGAATGATAGAAAAAATTCCAGAGCCTGATAATATAAGTAAAACAAAATTGGATAAATTATTTATGGTTGTAAATACAGGTTCCCATGCAACTGATGTAGAAATTATAGATTTAGAAAGTGAATATACTGATACTGATTATAAAGATGCATGTAAATTAACAAAAAGAATAGTGAAGTACTTATGTAAAGAACAATTAGAAAACATGGAGTAAATAAGATGAATATAGAGAGTGATTTTGAAGAAATAATAGAATATGCCCACTTTTGGAATTGGTTACCAGATTGGCAAATTGCTAAAAAAATATATACGGAATTTCCAGATTCTTATTCTGTATTAACGCCTTTTGCGTATGCTTATTTAGAAGAAGTTATCCGTTCAACTACTTCAGAATATGGAAAAGAAATATTTGATGAAAATGGCAAAAGAAAATGGAGAAGTGTCGGAAGTAATTTAATAAATTTGTCAATTAAAGAAAATAATAATAATCAAGAATTAGTTTCAATTTTAGAAGAGATTAAAAGATATTTTAAACCATCACAGCCCACTGATTGTGGAAATAATCGTGGCAGTGTCGTTCATGGGTATATGCATTCCAGGTTTTGGGATAAAGATTCATTTGAGAAACTAATACAAGACATTGCAAAAATCTCGAAATTTGCTGGTTTTTAAATAGACTTTTACTACTATATTTGACAAATTCTAAAAAAACGAATATAATGTTATTATAAAGTATATAATACATAATGAATATTACAAAGTAATAACAAAAGGAGGTAAAACTCATGAATATTTGTAAATTAGTTTTAGAATATATAGAACAATATCCAAAAGATGAGCCAATATTTATTGAAGACATAAAAAAATATGTTATACAGCAATGCGAAAACGATAACAAACAAGAAAGCGTATTAAAAAATATAAATGTTATTTTAAATAGACTAAAAAATGAAGGTATTATAAAAGCAGAATATAAAGGAGTATATTATAAACCAATTATTAGTATGTTCGGCGAAGTTCCATTAAATACAAATAAATTAAGAAAATTAAAATATTTGGAAGATAAAGATGGAAATATAAAAGGTTATATAGTAGGTGCAAAATTATTTAATAAATTAGGGCTAACAACATTAGTTCCAAATGTAACAGATATAGTAACAAATGAATGTAAATATCATAAACAATATGATGGAAGATTAAGAACTTATATAACAAAACCAAAAATAGAAATAACAAATGAAAATTATAGATATTTGCAGTTTATAGACATTTTAGATAATAAAGATAATATTTATATTGAAGCCCAAAATGCAGATGAAATTTTATATAGAATTATAGAAGAATGCAAATTAGACTTTGAAAAAATTATAAAATATGCTAGAGAAACAAATAATAGAAAAGTATTAGATAAATTATTTATACTAGCAAGATAGGAGATATAATGTTACTACATTTAAATAAATTCGAATTTGAAAATTTTATAGAAATTATTAAAGAGAGAGAAAATATAGATAAGGACATAATAGAGAAAGACTATTATGTATGTTTAGTTCTTAAAGAATTATCTAAAAAGCAAGATTATTTAAAAGCCTATTTTAAAGGTGGTACAGCAGTATATAAAATTTTAGATACAATGAATCGTTTTTCAGAAGATATTGATCTAACTGTAAAAGTTTTACCAGAAGAATCTAATACAAGAAACAAGAAGAGATTAAAAGAATCTGCTTTAGGTTATGAAATAGAAGGCTTAGAACTAATAAAAGATGAGTGCATAGATAATAAAGGCAGTGTTACAGGAGTTTACCAATATACATCAGTATATGAAGATAGTGAAATACCTTTGCAAAGAGCAGGAAAAATACAAGTAGAATCGACTTCTTTTACTGTAAGCGAGCCAACCGAAAAATACTATATAGAGCCTTTAATATATAAACTTGCAAATGATAAAGAAAAGAAAATTTTAGAAGAGCAATTTGATATTACAGAAATAGAAATTGAAATAATAAAACTAGAGAGGATGTTTATAGATAAAATATTTGCAACAGAGTTTTATTATATAAGAAATATGTATATGGATACGGCAAAACACTTATATGATATATCAGTATTATTTAATAATAACAAAATTCAAAAGTTATTAAACAATAAAGATGAATTAAATAAACTTATACAATATAAAAGGCAAGAAGAAAATGTGAGAATTGGCGGTATAGATGAAAAAACAGTAATCAAAGATTTTAGTTATTTTAAATTAGAGTTTAGTGATGTACTAATAAGAGAATTTGAAAATATGCAGAATAAATATGTTTTAAATGATAAATATAAATTTTCAATTGATCAAGTTAAAAAGGTTTTAAAAGAGATACATAGGCAAATGTAAAGAATACAATTCACTCTTGGATTGCAAAAAAAGTTTCAAATATGTCTTGACAAACTAAAAAAATGAGTATAGAATAGGGCTACAAAATACGAAATGTGTTAGAAAAACTATGTATAAACGTTGTTAGCAAAAAGTTAAGTAATAATGTGGTAGAAAAGCATACTACATAGATAATTGAGTTATAATAAAGTGAAAACAAAAAGTTGCATAAATAAAAAATACCCAATAGTGTAAAAACATTTGGGTGTTTTTATTTTGCTAACGTATTGACATTGTTCCGAAAATAGTATAAAATAAAAATACAAGAATATTATTCTGAAATAAGAATAATACAAAAAGGAGAATAAAAATGGGATATTTAACGGCAAAACAGTTTTCAGAAAAATGGGGGATATCAGAAAGAAGAATAATTAAACTCTGTAAAGATGAAAGAATAAATGGAGCAATTAAAGATGGAATGGTATGGCAAATACCAGAAGATACCTTAAAACCATCAGATAAAAGAAGTAATATTTATAAATATATAAATATGCAAAAGAGAATTCTCATTGTTAATATGAAAGAAGAATTAATAACATACTTACAAGAGTTACTAGAAAAAGAAGGCTACATAGTAGAATATAAAAGATTAGATGAAATAGAAAACTTAAGCAAATTAGATAAATATTATGAAGGACTTATATATTTTTCTATCGATAATATAAATAAGAGAGAAGAAGCATTTATAATAAACTTTTCAGAAAAACTAAATTCAGAATCAAGTATAGTAATAGTTGATTCCAAGAATAACAAGAGAAATAAGATAGAAGAAAAATTAGCAGGTAAATTTAAAAACGAAATTGGATTAAAAATAAATACTTTGGTTTTAGATATATCAAAAAATAAAGATGCAATAATTAATTATAATGAAATAGCAGAAGACATTATAGAATTACTAATCAAATTTAAAAATACTACAGGAATAGCAATAACTACAGATGGTGGAAAAATTGAATTTGATTCAAAAGGAAAAACATCAAATTTAGAAATTGGAAAATTTTATAATGCTCTAAATAACTATTTTAGAAAATTAAATAAAGGATCATGTTTATGGTGTGCATCAACAATGCTACAAGACGAATGGACAGAAGAACCACAAGAAATGAAATTTAGGGTAACAAATTTAGAAGTAGCAAACAGAGGAGTTAATGTAGAAAGAATATTTATATTTAGCAAAGATAAAATTAGAGAATTTAAAGAGAATAAAACTCTAAAGATATATATGCAAAGTAATATAAAAACACTATATGTAGATTATGATGAGATAAGAGAAAAAGAGCCACAATTATTAGAAACAGTTGGAAATGGGTGGGATGGAATAGATAAGAGCACATTGATAGTAGATTTACCAGAAGAAAGTAACCAAAGAGGATATATTTCAAAAAATATAAAAGAAGTAATGGAAGCATATAATTGCTTTCAAGAATTAAAAAAATATGCCAAAAATTTAAAGGAGGTTCTGAAATGAATTTAATTTATAAAAAAGTAGAAGAAAAAGATAAAGAACAATTATTAAAACTTATAGATATAGTGTTAGGTGGTTTAGAAAATCAAGAATATTTTATTCCATATGAACAATGGGAAATGGATAGTATGTTTGATGAAAAAAATTATGCACCTTTGTATGGTGCATAGTTTGAAAGAAAAATTTAACAAAATAAAACCAAAATAATGGAAAAAGGGCATA
>CAPZDM010000069.1 GCA_948745425.1 uncultured Clostridia bacterium | reverse complement strand
CTCTATCACAATTATCAAAGGAGGAATTAGACAATGGCTAATGCAAAAAATACTCCTAGAAGAGGTCCAATAGGGCATGGAATGGGAGCTGCACCAACAGAAAAAGCTAAAGATTTTAAAGTAGCAATGAAAAGGCTATTTAACGAGCTAAATAATTTTAGAATATTAATTATAATAGCACTTTTATTGGCAGCATTAGGTGCAATACTTTCAATAAGTGCACCAAATAGATTATCAAAACTAACAGACGAAATATCTAAAGGACTAGTGATAAATAGTGACAATTTAGAAACACTTAGGCAACAAGTAACTGCAAACTTTAGTCAAGGAATAGTAAAAGAAATTGAAATAGATAAAACAAAAATATCTATAGATGATCAAATGCAATTTTTAAATATAATGAGTAATATGGGAGAAGATACAACAGTAGAGCATTTATATGAAAAAATAGACGAAATGCCACAATCAATTAAAGATTTAGTAAAACCATTTATGAATATGGATGAAATAAAAAAAATAGCACTATTTTTAGCAATATTATATATCACAAGTGCATTATTCACATTTATAGAATCAATTTGTATGACAGATGTCTCAAACAAATTTGCTAAAAAATTAAGAACACGAATATCTAAAAAAATAAATAATTTACCACTTAGATATTTTGATAAACACTCAACAGGGGATACATTATCAAGAGTCACAAATGATATAGACACAATAGCACAATCAATGAACCAGTCATTATCAACATTAGTAAGTAGTGTTACATTATTTTTTGGAACAATAATTATGATGTTTTATACAAACTGGATAATGGCACTAACAGCAATTTTATCAAGTTTATTAGGATTTATATTAATGTTTTTAATTCTAGGAAAATCACAAAAATACTTTGTGTCAAGACAAGAAGAATTGGGAAAACTAAATGGACATATTGAAGAAATATATTCAGGATTAAATGTTGTAAAAGTTTATAATGGTAAGAAAGAAGCAGACAGAAAATTTGACGAATACAATAAAAGTGTTTATGAAGCAAACAGAAAGAGCCAATTTTTATCAGGATTAATGCAACCAATAATGGCATTTATAGGAAATTTTGGATATGTTGCA
This sequence comes from uncultured Clostridia bacterium, assembly GCA_948745425.1. Taxonomy (GTDB): domain Bacteria; phylum Bacillota; class Clostridia; order TANB77; family CAG-508; genus CAKPSH01. The sequence continues at coordinate 6,391 of CAPZDM010000069.1, read as the reverse complement.
GTATGTATAGTTGGTGCACTTCTTACAATGAATGATATCATATCTTTTGGAGTAATAGTAGCATTTATAACATATGTAAGACTATTTACAAACCCATTAAGCCAAATAGCACAAGCAATGACAGCACTACAATCCACAGCAGCTGCAAGTGAAAGAGTATTTGAATTTCTAGATGAAAAAGAAATGCCAAATCAGAAAGAAGTAACTAAAGTATTAAATAAAGACAAAGTGCAAGGAACAATAGAATTTGAAAACATTGTTTTTCAATATGATAATAATGATAAACCGACAATTAAAGACTTTAGTGCAATTGCAAAACCAGGACAAAAAATAGCAATAGTTGGACCAACAGGAGCAGGAAAAACAACACTAGTAAACTTATTAATGAAATTCTATGATATTGACTCTGGAGACATAAAAATTGATGGAATATCTACAAGTGAACTAACAAGAGAAAACATACATGATTTATTCACAATGGTACTGCAAGATACATGGCTATTTGAAGGAACTATAAAAGAAAACATTGTTTATAATAGTAAAGATGTAAGTGATGAAAGAATAGTAGAAGTTTGCAAAACAGTTGGACTACATCACTTCATAAAAACACTACCTAAAGGATATGATTCAAAAATATCAGAAGATGACAGTGTATCAGCAGGTCAAAGACAATTATTAACAATTGCAAGGGGGATGATACAAAATGCACCATTTTTAATTTTAGATGAAGCAACATCAAATGTAGACACAAGAACAGAAGAATTAGTACAAAAGGCAATGGATAAATTAACAGAAGGAAAAACCTCTTTCATAATTGCACATAGACTTTCTACAATTAAAAATGCAGACTTAATTTTAGTTATAGGAAATGGAAACATAGTAGAACAAGGGAATCATGAAGAATTAATAGAGAAAAATGGAGTATATGCAGAATTATACAATTCGCAATTTGAACTTTAATATCTTTACTTATGCAAACCTGACAATTTATGTTAACGGGTATATAATATAATTGTTACAATGTGTTTTGTTTAAAGTCCATAATAGATGTTTTATTATGGCAGAAAGGAAATCATGTCTAATAGTTTAGAAACTGATAACGTAACAGGATATAGCATTTCTATTGAGTCTAATAGTAGCGAAACATCAGTTAGTTTAAGCTTGATGAGGAAAAATGAAAAACCTATTAAACTTGTTTCAAATGAAAATTTTTCCGATTGCCAACTATTTGCTATTGGTGAAGTATTAGATATGCTATAATCTTGTAGCCCATTTCTCGAAAGAGTTATGGGCGTTTTCTAATTTAAAGTATTTAAATAAAAAGTTGATAAATTGTATATATTGTGGTAAACTACAAATAGCAAAAAAGTAAAAGGAGAATATATATGCAAATATTAGTAATTATAATTTTAATATTATTAAATGCCTTTTTTGCAGCAGCAGAAATCGCATTTATATCATTAAATGATGCAAAAATAGATATAAAAGCAAAAGAGGGAAATAAGAAAGCAAAAAAAATAAAAGAAATGTTAGTAAATCCAAGTAAGTTCTTAGCCACAATTCAAATAGGAATAACACTTGCTGGTTTTTTATCAAGTGCGTTTGCTTCAGAAACGTTTGCAAGTGAATTAGCACCAATACTAAATAACTGGATTCCAGCAATAAGTCTAACAGCATGGAATAATATAGCAATCATAGTAATTACAATAATATTATCATATTTCACATTAATATTTGGAGAATTAGTTCCTAAGAGACTTGCAATGAAAAATAGTGAAAAAATAGCATTTGCATCTATTGGAATAATAAAAACAATATCAGTAATAACATCACCATTTGTTAAATTCTTAACACTATCCACAAACATAGTCTCAAAATTATTTGGTGTTTCCGAAAATGAAGAAGAAACTGTAACAGAAGAAGAAATTAGGATGATGATAGACGTTGGAAAAGAAAAAGGAACAATAGATGAAGAAGAAAAAAATATGCTCAACAATGTATTTGAATTTAATGATAAAGTAGTATCAGAAATTATGATACCTAGAACAGAAATATTTGCTTTAGACATGAATATGTCAATTGCAGAAGTAATAGAGGAATTATCAGAAGACCTAAGATATAGTAGAGTTCCTGTATATGATGAAAAAATAGATAAAATAAAAGGAATAGTATATATAAAAGACATTTTATTATCAACAAAAAACAAAAACACAAAAATAAAAAATTTAATGAAAGAAGTATTTTTTGTATCAGAAACGAAACCAGTAAATGAATTATTCGAAGAACTAAGAAAAAACAGAAAGCAAATTGCTATAGTAATAGATGAATATGGTGGAACATCAGGAATTGTAACAATGGAAGACATATTAGAAGAAATAGTTGGAGACATATATGATGAATATGACAAAGTAGAAAAATTAATAGATAAATTAGATGAAAACACATTTGTTTTAAACGGGAAATTAGCAATATACGAAGTAGAAGATATATTAGGAATAGACATTGAAGAAGGAGACTATGATACACTTTCAGGATATTTAGTAGAAGAACTAGGAAGAATTCCAACTGAAAAAGATAAAGGAATAGTAATAGAAACAGAAAAAGTAGCATATAAAATTGAAAATGTAAAAGACAGGCATATATCAAAAGTAAAAGCATGTAAGATAGGTCAAATTGAGGATAATGAAGAAGAAGAAAAATAAGAGGTAAAAAATGGGGAAAATATTAAAATTATTATTTAGTAGAATTGGAATTATTGCAATATGTATATTAGTACAGATAGTTTGGCTATTTTTAATAGTTGCAAATTTTAGTGGATTTATTCCATTAAATGTAATTCTAACTATTTTAAGTATTCTAATAGCATTAACAATAATAAAGAACGAAAGACATTTGGACAATAAATTACCATGGATTATACTAATAATATTAGTCCCATTTTTTGGAGGATTATTATATGTATTTGTTGGTGCAAATTTATATTCTACACCAATGTTAAAAAGGATAAATGGAAATAGAGAAAAAGCAAAAGAAAATTTAGTACAAGATTTAAAGATAATGGATGATATAAAAGAAAAAGACTTAGGTATACATGGACAGGTTCAATATATTTCAGATTATGTAGGATATCCAATATATAATAATACAGACATAAAATACTTTCCTTTAGGAGAAGATGTATATCCAGTAATGATAGAAGAATTAAAAAAAGCAAAAAGATTTATATTTTTAGAATATTTTATAATTGGCGAAGGAAAGATGTGGCAAGGAATACTAGACATATTAGAGCAAAAGGTAAAAGAAGGTGTAGATGTCAGAGTAATGTATGATGATGTTGGAAGCATAAGTTCTTTACCCAATAAATATGATAAGTATTTAGAATCCAAAGGAATAAAATGTGTTGTATTTAATAAACTAAAACCATTTATTGCAGTCATAATGAACAATAGAGACCATAGAAAAATAATGGTAATAGATGGAAATGTTTCATTTAGTGGAGGAATAAATATAGCAGATGAATATATAAACCAAAAAGAGAGATATGGTCATTGGAAAGATAATGGAATAATGATAAAAGGTGAAGCCACTTGGAATTTCACAGTTATGTTTTTAAAAATATGGAATGCATATAGAGAAGAAGACAAAACATTCGATAAATTTAAACCAACAATAAAAGATATAAAAGGAGATGGATACATATTACCATATGGCGAAAATCCATTAGATGATGAAATTGTTGGCGAAAATATTTATTTAAATATTATAAATCAGGCAAAAAAATATGTATATATATTTACTCCATATTTAATTATAGATAGTGAAATGGTTTCAGCAATAACCTTAGCAAGAAAAAGAGGAGTAGATGTAAGAATTGTAACACCAGGAATTCCAGACAAAAAGATAGTATTTACGTTAACACGTTCATATTATAAGATGCTAAAAAAAGATGGTGTTAAGATATATGAATACACACCAGGATTTTTGCATTCAAAGGTTTTTGTATGTGATGATAATATAGCAACAGTAGGAACTCTTAACTTAGACTATAGAAGTCTATATTTACATTTCGAATGTGGTATATATATCTATGAATCAAAAGTAATAGAAGAAATAAAAAAGGATGCTTTAGAAACGATGGAGAAAAGCCATTTGATTTCAGACGAGGAATGTAATTTTGGATTTATAAAATCTATATTTCAAGCAGTATTAAAAATAGTTGCACCATTAATGTAAATAAAAATGCTGTGAAGTGAAAATTTAAATTCCAGTTTTAAAATAAATAAAAATGCCAATTTCAAAATTTGAAAAATTATGTAAAATATGCTATAATAGATATATAGTGCGTAAAAAACGCAATGTAACACTCAATAAAATTTTTTATAAAAAAGGAGAAACTAAATATGAAAAGGAATTTTGTACGGTTTTTAACAGTAATGGTAGTAGGTATAATGTTGAAGGGTTGTGGAAAAAAAGTATATAAAGTAACTATCCCATCTGAGACTCCTCATGATAATATTACTTATGAGGTAAACATTATCCACAAAAACTATTACAATCCAACTGATGAGGAACGGCAGTATGCATACCTTGTAGCATATGCTATGACACATGGCGAGGCTCCCATTATCCAAACGATGGGAACAAACGTCGCCATTAACATAGCAAAAGAAAATGGCGTTAATTTAATTGATGTATTCAATTCTCCAAACTATTTCTCTGGAATGCATGATGGGGTATGGTCAATTAGTATTACAAATGAAGACGGTAAGCTTGAGTGGATACCTGTAACAGAGGATATGCTGACTGACGAGCTCAAGGAAGCAGTAGATTTAGCCTTTGCGCAGAATTTTACGGATGGTTCACTGTTTTACTACAAAAGGCAACCCGATTCTAAAATGCCTATGCCAGAAGAATTTATCCAGGAAGGAGACTGGATATTCTTCAAGGAATTTTCTAAGTAACAAAGTTCTATAAAGCCAGAAGGAGGAAGTATTTCCTAGCTGGCTTTTCTCCATTATATATAAAAAAATAACAAGATATAAAATAGTAAAAACTTTGCAAAAATACAAAGTTTTTTCAATATTTTGAAAAAACTTGACTATAATATATAAAAGAAGTATAATAAAAATATAGTAGGAGGAAAAATCTATGATAGAAAGAGATAATTATTTAAAAATATTAAAAAATTTTAAAGATAAGCAGATAATAAAAGTAGTAACAGGAATAAGAAGATGTGGAAAATCTACTTTAATGGAACTATTTCAAAAATACTTGAAAGAAAATGGAGTAGAAGAAAATCAAATAATTTCAATAAATTTTGAAGATCCCAATTTTGAAGAATTAACTGATAGGAAAAAGTTATATCAATATATACAAGAAAGACTAATAAAAGAGAAAATGACGTATATATTCCTAGATGAAATACAAAATGTCACAGAATTCGAAAAAACTGTAGACGGCTTATTTATTAATAAAAATGTAGACATATATATAACAGGTTCTAATGCATATATGTTATCATCTGAACTTGCAACATTACTTTCAGGAAGATATATAGAAATTAAAATGTTACCATTATCATTTAAAGAATATATATCTGCTTTTGAAAATAAAACAGATTTATCTAGAAAATTCAGAGACTATCTAAGATACAGCTCATTTCCTCAATCAATAGACCTATATAAAGCAAATCCACAAAATATAAATATGTACTTAGAAGGTATTTTCAATACAGTAGTCTATAAAGACGTAATATCAAGAAAAGGTATTGCAGACAAGAATGTGCTAGAAAGTATAATAAAATACTTATTTAACAATATAGGAAGTAATTGTAGTATAAAAAAAATAAGTGATACCTTAACATCAATGGCAAGACAAACATCATATAATACAGTCGCAAACTATGTAGAAGCATTAGTAGATAGTTATATTTTATATAAAGCAAATCGATATGATATAAAAGGAAAAGACTATTTAAAAACGCAAGAAAAATACTATACAGTAGACATTGGACTAAGATATTATTTATTAGGAAAAAAAGCAGGTCAAGACATGGGACATATTTTAGAAAATGTAATATATCTTGAATTACTAAGAAGAGGATATAAAGTATATATAGGTAAATTAGACGAATTAGAAATAGACTTTGTAGCGCAAAACTTTGAAGGAATAGAATATTATCAAGTAGCGTTTTCAGTAAGAGATGAAAAAACATTAGAAAGAGAGTTAACACCACTAAAAAAAATAAATGATAATTACCCAAAATATATAATAACATTAGACGATGATTTAGAAGCAGACTATGATGGAATAAAAAAGATAAATGCGATAGATTGGTATATGAGTTAAATAATCTGGGGAAAAATAGAAAGAAAATTTTAAGAAAATATAG
>CAPZDM010000068.1 GCA_948745425.1 uncultured Clostridia bacterium | reverse complement strand
ATACAACTTTAACGAAAAAAATCAGCCACCAAAGTAGTTTATCTACTCTAGTAGCTGATTTACTATATGCAAATGTATGTATTTATGAATAAGAATTTGCATTTGCATATAATTTAGTGAAGTCAAAGTCAGTATATTCTCTTCCCTTATAGTTTGATTTGTATTTCTTATTTCCATTTAAAGCATTGTTATATATCTTTTTATTTTTTATATTATTTATTATATCTTTGCCATTATCACCTATAGGGTATGGTTGTTTTTGACTATCTGAATAGTTATTTATGTCTATACCCTCTAGACATTTTTGACTATACCTATTGATGTTTTGGGCTATAGGTGTAATTTGTCTTTCTTCTATTTCTTTGCTATCTTTTTTATATTTTAATTTAACACTTATATATTCTTTTTCTTTTAAAGAACTTATTATTTTTGACACTCTATCTGCTGTTACATTTACTATATTTGCTATATACTTATTACTTGCAAAGCACTTTTGGCTATCTTCACTTAAATATAAAATCATTGCAAGTATTTTTTTCTCTTTGTCTGATAATTCTTCATTTAATAAAATTTCTGCTGGTATCCATAGTCCTTTTAATCTTTGTGTTGTCATATTCTTATACATCTCCTTTCGCCTCACGTTCGATTTTGTGGCTTTAAAAATAAAAATTAGTATAATTTTATTAAGTCAAAAAAAAGCCCTAAGATTTTACTCTTAAAGCTTTATATATTTATTATTTAAATTCCTGTATCCACTCATTTATCTTGAACTTGTCCGATGTATCAATCAAGTATCGTATCCCCCTGGATATGTGAAACTACATTTTTTAAACCTTCCTACTAGTGCTCCTACTATACTTACAGATGATCTCATTTTATGCATTAAATCAGCTGGAATCTCAAATGAAGTTATATCTTTTGAATTTATTACTATTTTATCACTACTATGCTCAATTTTGCAACCTAATTTTTCAAGAATTTCTAACATTATTTTTATATCTGAAATATTTGGTACATTATGTAATCCAGTAATTCCATCATTTAAGATACATGCTGCTATAATTGGTAATGCTGCATTTTTTGAACCTGATACTCTCACTTCTCCTGAAAGCCTATTTCCGACCTTGAATTATATATTTCCCCATTTATTTTACCTCCTTATGTTCATATTTTATGCATATTGTACTATTTATGTTAATTTGTTGATGTGAAAATTTAAAGAACAAATGCAATTTTGTAACGTGGACGCACACCATCAGTAAAATTCGCTTTGCCAATTCTACATGATGCACTCGCAAAAATATAAAAAGAAGAAGGAACTCTGAAATCTCAAAGTCCTCTCTTCTTTTCTGTTTTTGGAAACAAATTAGGGTTATTTTACAGTGAACAGTGCTACCAAAGATAAAACGTGGCACGAAAACCAGTGCCGCTATAGTCGTTAATAGGATAGTCGTAAAGGCGATAGGCGACAGGACAAATGCCCCCATAATCATAGTAAATGCCACCACGGATAACACAATATAGCTCGTTGTTCTTCTCCTGCGTCAATTCTCTCAAATTACCTGCAAATCCATAGATGTTATTTACACATCCGTCTTCTCCTGTCTTTACTATTTTATCTGGATAATTCTCATTATTATAATAGTTACCCAGTCTCGTAGAGTCTTTCACAACCTCTTTCTTGGTTACCGTTCCTGTTTCAATTGCCCATTTTAATCTCGTATCATATTCAGCTCCATACGTTAAATGGCTCTTAAAGTTTTCACTTTTTGCCATACTAGCTGCCACCTGTCTTGCTGTTGGAAAGTCAATATCTGTCCATGGATATGCTCCTTTTACAGACCTTGGCTCTCCAGTTCTTTTGTCTTTGGAAATCTTATATCGAGTAATATAACATCCTCCATATTGGTCGATACTTTTCTTTGTTTCTGCCAGTTCCCTTTCTAACTCCTCATAATATTCACTCTCTGAAAATTTCTCATTCCGATAATTCATTCTTCCTAATTTTTCGTTAAAGTGTTTTCCATCAAGTGTATGGGTAGCTGATAGCATGTTGACTGGTTTCCATACCAGCTGATTATATGTCTTCATAAGTGTATTGACTCTTTTCTTATTGTTCCAGTCAATTCTACTTACTTTCTCCTTTGGGATGTAATAAATAACCATTCCTATATCTTTCCCAAAAATTACATTCTCATTTGGTACTCCAGACACTGTCCAGCCTTTTGGAATTACTGCCTTGTTTCCGTCTTTATCTGTATAAACAGATACTTCTTCTGCATATTCTCCAGCTAATACTGTTGGAAACTCTGCATGGATGTCTGAGATAGTATCAACAACAGATAATTTTAACTTAATTATCTTGCCATTTGGTACTTTTACCTCAAATGTTAATCCTTCTTCATTTCCAAATAATAACTTATTATACCGATACTTCATAGTTACTCCTCCTTATTGATAGTATTTTTATCGGTTACTAATTAATGCTAATCTACATCATTATGTTAATTATACTATGTTTTTTTGCATTTTGCAAATTTAACAAACTTTAAATTTCTATTTTTCCACTAAATCGTTTATTTATCATTGTCTTTAATTTCTGGTTTTCTTCTTTTTTTAGATTAGGGTCATTAATAGAAATTTCATTTGCTACTATTTGTACTTGTTTTAAAATATCCATATCTTCAAATAAGTTTGCTACTTTAAACTCTGGTAATCCATGTTGCTTTGTTCCAAAAAAGTCACCTGTTCCTCTTAATTCTAAGTCTTTTTCAGATATTACAAATCCGTCATTTGTATCTTGCATGACTTTCATTCTTTGTATTATTGTGTCTGTATGTCCTTGATATTTTAGTATGCAATATGATTGATATTCTCCTCTTCCTACTCTTCCTCTTAATTGATGTAATGTTGCAAGCCCAAACCTTTCTGCATTTTGTATTACCATTATACTTGCATTTGGAACATTAACTCCTACTTCAATTACAGTTGTAGAAATTAAAATGTCTATTTTTCCTTCTTTAAATTCTTGCATTATTTGGTCTTTTTCCTTTTGTTTCATTTTTCCATAGATATACTCAACTCTAAATTCTGTAAATACTTGATTTTTATAAATCTCTACCATTTCCATTACTGATTTAGCATTTATTTCTTCATTTTCTTCTACTAGTGGACATACTATATAGCATTGTCTTCCTTCTTTTATATGTTTTTTTATGAAATTATTTATTCTTTCTTCCATCCCTTTTGTAACTGCATATGTCTCTATTTTCTTTCTATCTGGTGGTAATTCATCTATTGATGATATATCTAAGTCTCCATAAAGAATTAGTCCTAAAGTTCTTGGTATTGGAGTTGCAGTCATAACTATTGTGTCTACATTTTTTCCTTTAGATGACATAATACTTCTTTGATTTACTCCAAATCTATGTTGTTCATCTGTTACAACTAGTCCTAAGTTTTTGAAAACTATATTTTCTTCCAAAATTGAATGAGTACCTACTAATACATCTATTTCTCCATTTTTGAGCTTTTCTATAACTTCTTCTTTTTTCTTTTTTGTCATATTACTGATTAAAAGTTCACATCTAATGCCAAATGGTTCTAACACATTTGTAAAACTCTCTAAATGTTGTGTTGCTAAAATTGAAGTTGGTGCCATTATAGCCATTTGATATCCCGATTTTACAGCTTTATATGCTGAAATAATTGCTACTATTGTTTTTCCAGAACCTACATCTCCTTGCAATAATCTATTCATTATTTTATCAGATTCCATATCTCTATCGATTTCTTCTAAAACTCTTAATTGGGCTTTAGTTAATCTAAATGGAAGAGAGTTTATTACATCTGACATTTTTACATTTTTATCAAATTGTATTCCATTATGTGCTGATATTGTTTTACTTTTTAAATTATTTAATAATAGTTGCATTGTTAATAATTCTTCAAAAGCAAGTCTTTGCCTTGCCTCCTTAAATTCACTAAAGTCTTTAGGAAAATGTATTTTATTAGTTGCTTCATTTATTCCTATCAATCTATATTCTCTTAATATTTTTTCTGGTATTATCTCCTGTAATTTCCCATCTATCATTTTTAGCCCATTTTCTATTATTTGTCTTAAGACATTTTGAGATAGTTTATATGTTGATGGATAAATTGGTATAATTTTCCCTGTGTTTTTGGTTTCATTTTCAGAGTCAAAAACAGGTGAATTCATTGTTATTATTCCTGTTTTCTTACTTACTTTTCCATAAAAACTATATTCTTTTCCTCCTATAAATTTATCTTTTAGATATGCTTGATTGTACCATACTATTTCTATTGTTCCTGTTTCATCTCTTACTAATAGTTTACAAATTTTCATGTTTCTTTTTGCGTTTATTACATGAAATCTTGAGGCTGGAAATGCTTTTATTAAAGCTTCTTCTCCATCTTGTAAGTCTTCTATTTTTCTAGGTTTTCCTCTATCTTCATAATCTCTAGGATAATATGTAATCAAATCTTCTAATGTATATATTCCTAAGTTATTTAATAATTTTACTTTTGCTGGTCCTACCCCTTTTATATATTGAACATCTTGATTTAATTCCATTGTTTCTCCTTTCGCATTCTTCTAATATATTATTTTTATCATATCTTTTTATATTTGTAAATTATTTATTACAAGAAAAGTGCCATAAAAAAATACCTGTGCAAGCAGGTATTTTTTTGTTATCGTTTTATTATTGTATGATAAGCTTTGCAACTAAGGCATTCAGGATGTTCTTTTGTGAACCTTTTTTCAAATGATAATCCACCTTCAAGTTTCCAACCTTCTTCACAAGCTTTAGTCAATAACTCTTCCATTTTCGCTGTTGCATTATCTAAAGAATCACAAAAAACTGTATAAATAATTTCATAATCCTTTAACCTTTGTTTTCCTTTACTCAAGGTCTGATCAATAGTATACCAAGTAAATTCTTCATGCCTTTCTATTGTCACTATTGCTCCACCATGCAATTTCCATCCATGACTACACGCTTCAATTACTTGTCTCTTAATTTTTTGTTTTGCCTCTTCGAATGATACTGCATTTTCTTCAATTTGCCTAAAATTCATTTGCTAATATTCTCCCTATTTAAATTTTAAATTAGTTTTCCCATCTTGCACTGGGTAATTACTTTTCCCCATTTTAATGGGGATCTAGCATTCGCTAAACTATTTATATAATAGCATATTTACATTAAATTTGCAATTCACAAGAAAATTGGCTTTGTCACACGAACGCACACTGTGCGCCCCTACAATTTGGGTAATTCCTTCGAAGAATTATAATTGATTTTTCCTAATATAATAAAAAAATCCTAGCAAGCTAGGATTTTTTTATAACTAAACATTTACCATGTCTTTACAAAAAATCTAGTTAAATTGCTCATTTATATTCGCAATTTATCACGATTTTTTATAACTAAACATTTACCATGTCTTTTAATGCTTTTCCAGCTTTGAATGCTGGTGCTTTTGATGCTGGTATTTTTATTTCTTCTTTAGTTCTTGGGTTTCTTCCTTTTCTAGCTGCTTTTTTTCTTGTCTCGAAAGATCCAAAACCAACTAATTGTACTTTTTCTCCTTTAACTAATGTTTCTGCAACTATTTCTGTAAAAGCATTTAAGTTAGCTTCTGCACTTTTCTTTGTTTCTCCTGTTTTTGCCGCTATGGCTGCGATTAATTCTGATTTGTTCATTTAAATTACCTCCTATAATTTGTAGATGTTTTTTTTTTCACCTACTTCTAAAAAGATTATTCGTCAATTTAATACAAAATCCTTCTTTTTTTATATTATTTTTTTCGCTTTTTTCTTACAGTCGTCTAGCTTTTTTGATTTATTGTCTTTTTAGTGGTATATTTAGAGTGTCTCTACTTTTTATAAACCCCCATATTTTCAAGGGCTCCCACGATTTTTGTTCCATATGGTATCATTTTCATTTCTTCTTTATCTAAAACTCTTAAAACTATTAAGGATAATGTATATATTATTATTGCTATGATTACTGATATTATTGTTGCTATTCTCATAGAAATTATACCTTGAAGTAATAAATATATGTAATATGAGCATATTCCCATAATTATTGTGGCAATTATTGGTTTTATTACACATTTTATAAATTTTATATCTAATTTTATAGTCTTTATTAGAACTATATAACTTAAAGCAAATGCTACGATATTATTTATAATTGAACCTATTGCAGCTCCATAAACTCCTATTTCTGGAATTTGTATTAGCCAAATATTTATTATTAGTTTAGTGATTAAACCTATTGTAGATGTAATTGCTGGTGTCATTATTTTTCCCAATCCTTGTAATGCTCCATTAATGGTTTGCGATAATACTGAGAATATAATGGTTATTGCACTCATTTGTAATAGTAGACTGCCATTTGTAGCTTTTGGAAATAATAAGTTTAATATTTGTCCAGAAAATATCATCATTCCTACTGTACATGGTAAACCAATTAATATTGATACTAATATTGAAAAAGATATTCTCTTACTTGCACTTTCTCTTTCTCCTTTTGCGATTGATGATGAAATTGATGGTACCAATGCTGTTGCAAATGCTATATTAAATGATAGTGGTAATGTTATTAGTGTATCTACTTTTCCACTTAATATTCCATATTGCGATTTTGCTTCTGCCTCTGTTAAGAATTTTTTTAGTCCTCTTACAACTGTAATTGAATCTATATTTTTATTTAATGTAGACATTATTGCACTTAGGGTAATTGGTGTTGATACAAATAAAATTCTTTTTACTACTTTTATTAGACTCTCGTGTTTGTAATTTACTGAATTTTTTACCTCATTTGCTATATCTCTTTTATATATTTTGTAATATAGTGTTAAATATCCAAAACTTAATAATACTGATAGTGTTGTTGCTAAATTTGCTCCTGCTGACATTAATGTTGTGTTTAGATTTGTAGATAATCCTACTATTTCTACTACAATTACTGTAAGTAAAGTTTTAAATACTTGCTCTAAAGTCTGTGATTTTGCTGTTATAGATATTTTTTCTCTACCATTAAAATATCCTCTTAGTACTGATGCAATTGTAACAAAGAATATTGCTGGTGATAATGCTACTAATGTCATTTCTGCTTCTGGTATTTGTAAAATTGCATCTGATATATATCCTGCTCCTATAAATAATATCATTGTAGCAATAAATCCTATTATTCCAAATGTTAATAATGCAATTTTAAATATTCTGTGTGCACCTTTACTGTCTCCAATTGCAACTTTTTCAGATACCAATTTTGAGATAGCATTTGGTACACCTATTGATGATATTGTAAGTAATAATGCATAAATTTGATATCCACTACTATAAATTGCGTTTCCTGTATCTCCAAATCCTTCTTTATTAGTAAGATAAATTTTATAGATTAGTCCTAATAGTTTTATTACTAATTGAGAAATCATCAATACTAAAACACTCTGCATAAAGCCTTCTTTTTTTATTCTCTTCCTTTTTTCAGTATGTTCCATTTCTTTTTCCTTTCGTTTTATTAATCCTGTTTCTATATTATATTATTAAGTTTATATTTTATCAATATTTTTGATTTTATTTTTAGAATTGGTAGTTATAGTGTAAGGTTTTTATTATATAAATTTGTGTTTGTAGGGATGATTTGTATTTATTATGGATATATTGAATTTTT
>CAPZDM010000067.1 GCA_948745425.1 uncultured Clostridia bacterium | reverse complement strand
ATCTTCTGTCATATTTCCATCTTTTTGTTCTTTTTTTGCTAAGTCCATTGCATCTCTCCTTATTGCTCTTACTGCTATTTTAGCTTCTTCAGATAATTTCTTTATGTCTTTTACTATTTCTTTTCTTCTTTCTTCTGTTAGTTCTGGAAATGTTAATCTTATTAATTTTCCATCATTATTAGGATTAATTCCTATATCTGCTACTAATATTGCTTTTTCTATTTCCTTTAATATACTAATATCCCATGGTTGTATAACTATCATTCTTGCTTCTGGTACTGAAATTCCTGCTACCTGATTTATAGGTGTTGGTACACCATAATAATCTACTTTAACTTTATTTAATATTGCAGGGTTTGCTCTTCCTGCTCTTATCTCTGCAAAATTTTCTTCTAAAACATTTATTGTTTTCTCCATTTTTTCTTCAATTTGATTATAATCCATAATTTATCTTCCTTTCGATTTTTATTCTTTTAATATCTATAGCAAATTCTTTGAAGAGCGAGCGATTAATAATCGCCCCTACACATCTCTGTCCCTATTTAACTATCGTTCCTATGTGTTCTCCCTTTACAATTTTTACTATATTTTCTGGTTTTGCTATTTCAAACACCATTAATGGTATTTTATTATCTCTACATAGTGATGTTGCTGTTGAGTCCATTACTTTTAAATCTTTGTCTAATATATCAATATAAGATATTTCATCATATTTAACTGCTGATTTATCTATTTTTGGATCTGCTGAGTATACTCCATCTATAGTTTTCGCAAGTAATATTATGTCTGCATTGATTTCTGCTGCTCTTAATGCTGCTCCTGTATCTGTTGAAAAATATGGGTGTCCTGTTCCACAAGCGAATATAACAACTCTTCCTCTTTGTAAATGCTTATCTGCTTTTCTTTTTATGTATGGTTCTGCAATTTCTCTCATTTCTATTGCTGTTTGTACTCTTGTATTAACTCCTCTAGCTTCTAAACAGTCTTGTAGTGCTAAAGAATTCATTGTTGTAGCTAACATTCCCATATAGTCTGAGGTTGTTCTCTCCATGTCATGACCATATCTACCACGCCAGAAGTTTCCTCCTCCTACAACTATGGCTACTTCTACTCCTAAATCTACTACTTTTTTTATTTGGTCACAAATACTACCAATAACATCTGCATATACTCCTGTTTTATTGTCTCCTGCTAATGCCTCTCCACTAAGTTTTAAAAGTATACGCTTATACACAGCTTCACTCATATTTTCCATCCTTTCTTATACTTAAATATATTAAGTTTTTTATATTCTATCATATATTAATAAAAATTTGTTGATTTTTTATAAATTTTTTTATAATATTTAAATCTCTGTTATATCAACTACCTCAATCTCCTCTTCTGATTTTGTATCTTCTATTGCTTCATACAATGCATTAGCCGTATCAAGAGATGTGAAACATGGTATTTTACACTCTACTGCTAGACGTCTTATTTTGAAACCATCTCTACTTGATTCTTTTCCTTTTGTTGGAGTATTAATTATAAAATTAATTTTTCCTGCTTCAACTAAATTTGGTATACTTTCTGCACCTTCCCATATTTTTTCTAATACATGTGTTTCAATTCCATTATCTCTTAAAAATATTGATGTACCTTTTGTTGCATATATTTTAAATCCTCTATTATATAATTTCCTTGCTAGTGGAAGGACTTCTTCTTTATCCTTATCTCTTACAGTTATTAATATATTTCCTTGTTTGGGAATACTTACTCCACTTGCAATAAATGCTTTAACTATTGCATCTGTAAAGTTTTTGGCTACTCCTAAAACTTCTCCTGTTGATTTCATTTCAGGTCCTAAACTTGTGTCTGCATTTTTTATTTTTTCAAAAGAGAATACTGGCATCTTTATAGCAACATATTCACTACGTTTATATACACCTGTACCATATTCCATGTCTTTTAATTTTTCTCCAAAGATTACTCTTGTTGCTATATCTATTACAGGTAAATTTGTAACTTTGCTTATGTATGGAACTGTTCTACTTGAACGTGGGTTTACTTCTATTATATATACTTCATTATTTTGTAATATAAATTGAATATTCATCATTCCTATTACATTTAATTCTTTAGCTAATAATTTAGTATATTCAACTATTTTGTCTGCAGATTCTTTATTTACATTTTGTGTTGGATATACTGATATACTATCTCCTGAATGTACTCCTGTTCTTTCAAGTAATTCCATAATTCCTGGAATTAAAACATCTTCTCCATCACAAATTGCATCAACTTCTATTTCTTTTCCCATAATATATTTATCTACTAATATTGGATGCTCTTGTGCTATTTTGTTTATTTCTTGTATTAATTTCTCTATATCTAAATCATCATATGCAATAGCCATACCCTGTCCACCTAAGACATATGAAGGTCTAACAAGTACTGGATATCCTAATTTATTAGCAATTTCCTTTGCTTCTGTAACTGTATATACTGTTCCTCCTTGTGGTCTAGTTATATTGCAATTATTTAAAACTTGGTCAAATAATTCTCTGTCTTCTGCTCTGTCCATATTTTCTTCTGATGTACCTAAAATTTTAACTCCCATATCCTTTAATGCCCTAGTTAATTTAATTGCTGTTTGTCCACCAAATTGTACTATTGCTCCATATGGCTTTTCTACATTTATAATGTTTTCTACATCTTCAGGAGTTAATGGTTCAAAGTAAAGTTTGTCTGCTATATCAAAGTCTGTGCTTACTGTTTCTGGATTATTATTTATTATTATGGTTTCAAATCCTTTTCTCTTTAATGCCCATACTGCATGAACACTACAATAATCAAATTCAATTCCTTGTCCTATTCTAATTGGTCCTGAACCTAATACTACTACTTTTTTCTTATCTGTTTTCCTATCTGCTTCATTATCATCATCATAACTTGAATAATAATATGGTGTTTTAGCTTCAAACTCTGCTGCACAAGTATCAACCATTTTAAAGTTTGCAATTATATTATTCTCTTCTCTTATTTTCTTGATCTCTTCTACTCTAGCTTTTGTTAGATTAGCTATAACTTTATCTGTATATCCATATTTTTTAGCTTTTTTTATTAAATTAACATCTAGTTTAGAACTTTGTAGTTCTTTTTCTATATTTATTAAATTATTAATTTTGCTTATAAAGAATTTATCAATTTTAGTTATTTCATGAATTTGTTCTATTGTCATTCCACGTCTTAGGTTTTCTGCAATAACCCATATTCTTTCATTATTTACTTTTTTTAATTCCTCTCTTATTTCCTCTTTTGAATAAAGATTTAATTTTGGCAAAATTAGACTATCTATATTTTCCTCTAAAGAACGTATTGCTTTCATAAGTCCTGCTTCTAAAGTAGGTGCTATTGCCATAACTTCTCCTGTTGCCTTCATTTGAGTTCCTAAGTCTCTGTCAGCTGTTAAAAATTTACTAAATGGCCATTTTGGAATTTTTACTACAACATAATCTAAAACTGGCTCAAAACATGCATATGTTTTTCCAGTTACAGCATTTTTTATTTCATCTAAGGTATAACCTATAGCAATTTTTGCAGCAACTTTTGCTATTGGATATCCTGTTGCTTTTGAAGCTAATGCTGAAGAACGACTAACTCTTGGGTTTACTTCAATTACTGCATATTCAAAACTATTTGGATTTAGAGCAAATTGAATATTACATCCACCTTCAATTTTTAATGCTGATATTATTTTTATTGCTGAACTTCTAAGCATTTGATATTCTTTATCAGATAACGTTTGCGATGGTGCAACTACAATACTATCTCCTGTGTGAACTCCTACTGGGTCTATATTTTCCATATTGCATACTGTAATACAATTTCCTTTGCTATCTCTAATTACTTCATATTCAACTTCTTTCCAACCAGAGATACATTTTTCCACCAATACTTGATGAACTCTTGAAAGTCTTAAACCACTTTCACAAATTTCATTAAATTGAGCCTCTGTATATGCAATTCCTCCTCCAGTTCCACCTAATGTATATGCTGGTCTTATTATTACTGGAAGCCCTATCTCCCTTGCAAAATTAAGTCCTGATTGTAAATCTGTTACGACTTTACTCGCGATACACGGTTCGTTTATAGATTCCATCATATCTTTAAAGGCTTGTCTATCTTCTGCATTTTTTATTCCTTCTGGTGATGTTCCTAAAAGTTTTACTTTCTTTTCATCTAAGTATCCTGATTCTGCAAGCTCCATTGCTATATTTAGTCCTGTTTGCCCTCCTAAATTTGGTAATATACTATCTGGATTTTCTTTTTCAATTATTTTCTTAACAGTTTTTACTGTAAGAGGTTCTATGTATATTTTATCTGCCATGTTCTTGTCTGTCATTATTGTTGCTGGGTTTGAATTTACTAATACTACTTCTAATCCTTCTTTTTTTAATTCTACACATGCTTGTGTACCTGCATAATCAAATTCTGCTGCTTGTCCTATTATTATTGGTCCTGATCCTATTACTAGTACTTTTTTTATTTGTTTGTTTTTTGGCATATTGATATTTTCCTTTCTATGATATTTTTTAAACACAAGGGCACAGTGGTGTCATGTCTTTTGAGTATTCCCACCAAACGGTGCCCCTACTAATCTCTAATTTCTAACTTCTAATTTATAATTTCGCCAGAAATTCATCAAACAGATATGCACAGTCTTGTGGTCCTGGGCATGCTTCTGGATGAAATTGTACTGTGAATATATTTTTGCCTTTATAGTTTAATCCTTCAATTGTTCCATCATTTACATTTACATATGATACCTCTGCAATGTCTTTATTAATAGAATCTTCTTTTACGTAATATCCATGATTCTGTGATGTTATACAAATTTTACCAGTTTTTAATTCTTTTACTGGATGATTTGGTCCACGATGTCCATATTTTAATTTTGCAGTAGTTGCACCTGTTGCTAATGCCATTAGTTGATGTCCTAAGCAAATTCCCATTATTGGTATATCTGATTTATATAGCTTTTTAATATTATCTATTGCTATTTTACAATCTTCTGGATCCCCTGGTCCATTTGATAATACTATTCCATTAAAATTTCCTTCTAAAATCGTTTCTGCAGATATATCTTGTGGAAAGACGGTAACTGTACAGTTTCTATTTACTAATGACCTTATAATATTTTCTTTACATCCAAAGTCTATTAATGCTATTTTATTTTTTCCTTCTCCAAATTCTCTAATATGTTTGTTTGATACTTCTCCTACTACATTTGGAAAAGTATATTCTTTTATTTCTTTTATTATGTTCTGCAAATTAGATATATCTGAAACTAGTTTTCCTCTCATTGTACCACTATCTCTTAAAAGTTTTGTTAATTTTCTAGTATTTACATTCATTAGACCTGGTATATCATTATCTTTTAAATAATCATTTAAATTTGTTTCTGCCCTGAAATTGCTTTCTAATTCTGCTAATTCATGTATAAAAATAGCCTTTATCCACATTTTCCTAGATTCTACATCATTTGTTATTATTCCATAATTTCCTATTAAGGGATATGTTAATGCAACTCCTTGTCCTGCATATGATGGGTCTGTAAATATTTCTAAATATCCTGTCATAGATGTATTAAATACTACTTCACATACAGTATCTCTTTCCGAACCTATTCTATTTCCTTCAAATATTTCTCCGTTTTCTAAGACTAAATATCCTTTTTTCATTATATACCTCTCTTATTTACATAAACTTTTCTAAAAAAGAAGAGCTAACAAGCTCTTCTTAATATTATTGATTTAATTGTTTTTTAACCTCTTCTGCAAAATTTTCTTCTTTCTTCTCGATACCTTCACCTTTTTCAAATCTTGCAAATTCTAATACACTTGCTTTTTTAGAAGCAAGTAAATCTTTAATTTTCATATCTGGATTTTTTACAAATGCTTGATCTACTAAGCAAATTTCTTCATAGAATTTTCCTAGTCTTCCTTGAACTATTTTTTCAGCTATTGCTTCTGGTTTTCCTTCATTCATAGCTTGAACTTTTAAAATTTCCATTTCTTTATTTAGTCTTTCTTCTGGAACTGCTTTTTCATCAATAAATTCTGCTTTAGCAGCAGCTATTTGCATACATACATCTTTTGCAAGTTCTTCATCTGCATTTTCCATAGAAACTAATACACCAATTTTTCCATCTCCATGAATATATTTTGCAACAATACCATTTGATGTAAATCTTTTAAATCTTCTTACTGAAAGATTTTCTCCGATTTTTGCAATTTTTTCTGTTAAAACTTCTTTAACTGTTTTTGATGAATCTGAAATAGATATTTCATTTAATAATTCTTCAACATCCTTTGGATTATTTACAACTATTTGTTTTGCAACATCTTCTGCAAATCCTCTAAATTCAGCATTTTGAGCTACGAAATCTGTTTCTGCATTAACCTCAACTACTGCTCCTGTTTTTGCATCTTCTGAAATGAATGCTGTAACAACACCTTCTGCTGCAATTCTATCAGCCTTTTTAGCTGCTTTTGTAATTCCTCTTTCACGAAGAAGTTCTATTGCTTTTTCCATATCTCCATCAGTTTCTGTTAAAACTTTTTTGCATTCCATCATTCCTGCATCTGTCTTTTTTCTCAATTCCATTACTTGTGCTGCTGTAATAGCCATTATTATCATCCTTTCTTTTTTAACATAAGGGCACGGCCTACCGTGTCCCTACATTTTTATTTTTACCATTTTTCTTAAACAAAGTCATAAATTTGAATTAATTATTCTTTGTCTGTATATTCTTCACTATCTGCAACTACTTCTTCCATACTTTTTGTAGTATCTTCTGTAGAAGTTTCTTCTTCACTTTTATTTTCGCTTGCAAATAAATTTTCTGTTGCAAGTACTTCACCTTGTTTAGCTTCAATTACTGCATTAGCCATAACTGTTGCTATTAATTTTACTGAACGTATAGCGTCATCATTTCCTGGTATTGGATAATCAACATCTTCTGGAGAACAGTTTGTATCAACAATACCAACTACTGGTATGTTTAATTTTTTAGCTTCTAATATAGCTGTTCTTTCTTTATTTGGATCTACTATAAAGATAAGACCTGGTAATTCATTCATTTCTTTAATACCACCAAGGTTTTTCTCTAATTTTTCCATTTCCTTCTTTAATCCAATAACTTCTTTTTTAGGTAAAACATCAAATGTTCCATCATCTTGCATTTTTTCTAATTCTTTTAATCTTTGTACTCTTGCTTTAATTGTTTCAAAGTTTGTAAGCATTCCACCTAACCATCTTTGATCAACATAGTACATATCGCACATTAATGCAGCTTCTTTCATACATTCTTGTGCTTGTTTTTTTGTTCCTACAAATAGAACTGTTTTTCCATCCTCTACTTGTTCTTTGATGAATTCATATGCTTCATCAATCTTTTTTGATGTTTTTTGTAAATCAATAATATGGATACCATTTCTAGCTTGATATATAAATTCAGCCATTTTAGGATTCCATCTTCTTGTTTGATGTCCGAAATGAACACCTGCTTCTAGTAATTGTTTCATTGCAACTACTGCCATTTTTTATTCCTCCTTTTAGTTTTAGCTTCCATAAGATTTTAAACACTTGTACAAACTTCTTTTAAAGCACCTATACAAGCTAGTCTTATGTGCATATTTTTTAACCTCGTGTATTATACCACGAAACATAACATCAATGCAATAGTTTTTATAAAAATTGTATGAGTGTATATGTGTCAATGATGTGCAACAAACTTTTATAAAAAATTTATAGTATTAT
>CAPZDM010000066.1 GCA_948745425.1 uncultured Clostridia bacterium | reverse complement strand
TTTAGGTGTGTCCCAATTTCCAAAAAAGTGGAAAAGAGAACCGTCCCAATTTCCACAATTTTTATCACCCCTACAGACCCCCAATTAGGTGTGTCCCAATTTCCGAAAAAATGGAAAAGAGAACCGTCTCAATTTCCACCCCTACAAACCCCAATTTATGTATTGGAATTGTGGCGATTTTTAATATCTTTTGATATATTAATAATAAAATAATTTATGGGTAATTTGGAATCTTTCTAAAAAGAATTAAATACGTACTGATTTAAAAAATACAATAATCTTTGAAATAATTATGTGATTTTAAGATACGAATAAAATCTTGTTTACTATTCATAATGTTAAATATATAAATTGTATTGCTTTTTTCTGATATATAATACATAATTCTATATCCTGAATGTCTTGTTTTTCTATATATAATTTCTCGAAAACGCTTATCTGACATTTCTGGAATATATCTGCCGATATATGGTGAATCTTCTAAATTATCAATATGGGAATAAATTTCTTCAATAGTTTCTATTGCATTTTTAATTGAATAATTAAATAAATAGTCAAATATATTGTCAATAGAATCATGAGCCATATCTTCTATTATAATTTTCATATTTTCTCATCATCCTTTCTTTGGATTCTTGTAATGTCATACCTCTGCCATACTTTATATCATCTATTCCTTTTGCAATTCCTATTAAAAGATATAAATCATATAATGCTCCATAAAAAGTTCCATCATCTGTTTCAGATTTTTTTAATAGTTCACTAATCTTTTCGATTGATATTTCTTCTTTATTATTCATATTAATCACTTTCCTTTCTACTCTTCATTTTCTATTAATTCTTGTATACATTCTTTGTCTTTTTCAGATAAATCGTCTGTACCATAGGTGTCAACATATTTCTGAGTTATTTCTTGTAAAATTTCCTTTGTGTCTCTTTTTAATATTTCTTTATCTAGGTCATAAGGTAAATTCTCGATAATCCTAACAAATTTTTCTCTTATTGGTGACATATTATAATACTCCTTTCCTAAAATTTTCTAAGTTATAGCATAACATAGATTTATTTAAATTACTATGAAGTTTAAAAATTTAAAATAGTGTTGACTTTTTCTGATTTTTTTCATATAATAATTGTAGAAGACAAGTGACCACAGTAATGTGGCGTGTCGCTAAATTATTATTTAAAGATTTTTAAATACATCTCTAACGACCAAGCAGAGATGTGTTTTTTTATGCATCGCCTCCTTTCATTAAGTAGGCGACACACCACACTCTGTTTTACTTATCTCCTTATGCAATTATATTCATCTTCATACTAAAAGTCAAGGTTTTTTCGAAAATTTGTTTTATAATATCTTCAACTTTATTCAGGGAAATTTATTTCTCTTCTATTTACAATTCACACAAAATTTGTTATAATATTGAGGAAATTTTAAATCAAAATATGCATTTATGGAGGTGCACTATGCTAGAAGAAAAGAAGTGGATCAGACACAATTCATTTTTCACCTACAATACTCGTGGTGATACATCTCATCTTTTAATTAATGATGAACTCGTTGGAAAGCAGGAAATGACCAGAAAGCAAACTTGTGATACTGCCAAATCCGACAAATCCGACAAATCCGACAAATCGCATAGTAGAGGCTAAACGCCTACATAAAGGCAGGGCACCATGTGCTCTGCCTGTTTTCCTTAATATCCCTAAAATATTACATCTTTTTCATTTAATATTATATCTTTAAATTTATCCTTTAAATCTGGTAAGCTTTCTTTTATTGTTCCCCATAATACTGATAAATCAACATTTTCGTAGTCATGAACTATTCTATTTCTCATACCTTTTATACTGTTCCATGGAATATCTGTATACTTATTTATCATTTCAGAGTCGACTTCTTTTACAAGTTCTCCTATTTGAGAAACTGTAAAAGCACAAGCTGTTATTGTTTTCTTATCATCCATAAACTCTTTAGCTTGTAGACCTTCAACATATTTTTCTACATCGTCTATATATGAAATTATTTTTTGAATAATTATCCTATCTTTACTTTTCATAAACAATTACTCCTTCATTTTGTATATCATTATATATCCTACTGTCTTTCTGTATTTCAGATATTTCAAATAAATCAACTTTTTTTTGTAATTTTTGTACTAAATCCTCTAATAATCCATAGAAATATATGTTTAATAGTTTTCCCTCACTATCTATTACCAAATCTATATCACTTTTTGAAGTAGAAGTGTTTTTTGCATATGATCCAAATAAGATTGCTTTTTTAACTGCAAAATTCTTTAATATATCTTGTAATATAATTCTTAACTCTTCAATCGTATAAACTTTATCAGACATCTCTATACCTCCACTTTTTTATTTATAATATTCAATACCTGACTCAAATATCTTTTGGTCTTTGTTTCCTGGTACATTTTGCAAAATTCCATTTGTGTAACATCTTTCTGAGTGTCCCATTTTTCCTAATATTCTTCCGTCTTTACTTGTTATTCCTTCTACTGCATATACTGAACCGTTAGGGTTGTATCTTATGTCATATGTTGCATTTCCTTTTTCATCTACATATTGTGTTGCTATTTGTCCGTTTTCTATTAGTTCTTTCATGACTTTTTCACTTGCTACAAATCTTCCTTCTCCATGTGATATTGGTATTACAAATTCTTCTCCTAGATTTATTTTATTAAACCATGGTGATAGTTTTGATACAACTTTTGTTGTTACTAATTTTGACTGATGTCTTGCTATTTTATTGAATGTTAGTGTTGGCATTGTGTCGTCCATTTCTGTTATATCTCCATATGGAACTAATCCTAATTTTATTAATGCTTGGAAACCATTACATATTCCTAACATTAATCCATCTTGCTCATATAAATGTTTATGCATTAATTCACTTAAGATTGGATTTCTAAATACTGATGCTATGAATTTTCCTGAACCGTCTGGCTCATCTCCTGCACTGAATCCTCCTGGTATCATTATTATTTGTGATTCTTTTATTTGCTTTGCATATTCTTCTATTGATTCTTTTATGTCATTTGGTTTTGTATTTCTAAATACTACTACATTAGCCGTTCCACCTACGTCTTCAAAAGCTTTTTGTACATCATATTCACAATTTGTTCCTGGGAATACTGGTATAAATACTTTTGGTTTTGCAATTTTATTTTTTGCTATTAGTATTGATTTTTTATCTGATAATATATTCATGTCTTTTTCTTGTTTTATTTCTTCTGTTTTTGTTGGGAATACTTTTTCTAATGGTTCTTCCCATAGTTTTATTAATTCATCTATATTGAATTCTACCTCTGAATTTACTTTGATATTTGAATTGTCTGTTGTTTTTCCTAGTTCTACAAATCTATCGTTTTCAATATCTTCACTTAATTCTATTATAAATGCTCCATATAATGGATTAAATAATTCTTTGTCACTTGCAAATTCAAATCCTATTTTATTTCCTATACTCATTTTTGTTATTGCATCTGCTATTCCACCGTTTCTTACTGTTCTTATTGATGATATTTTTCCTTGTTTTATTAAATTATGTATTAATTCATAATTTTCTTTTAAGTTTTCAAAGTCTGGTAAATAGTCTTTGTCTATTTTAGTTTTTAGTATAACTACTTTAGAGTTTGATTTTTTGAAAGCACTTGATACAACTTTTTTAGTATCTACTGTTCCTACACAGAAGGAAACAAGTGTTGGTGGTACATCTAATTCATTATAGCTTCCTGACATACTGTCTTTTCCACCTATTGCTGCTATTTGTAGTTTTTCTTGTACTAGATATGCTCCTAGTAATGCAGATAATGGTTTGCCCCATCTTTTTTCATCATTTCCTAGTTTCTCAAAATATTCTTGTAATGTTAACCATGCATTTTTGTAGTCTCCACCTAATGCTACATATTTTGATACTGATTCTATTATTGCCCAAACAGAACCATGGAAAGGACTCCATATTGCTATATCTGGATTATATCCATATGTCATTATAGTTCCTGTGTCTGTATATCCATTTAATGTTGGTATTCTTGCTACCATTCCTTCTTCTGGTGTTAATTGTTCTTTTCCTCCAAATGGCATTAATACAGTTCCTGATCCTATTGTACTATCAAATCTTTCTACTAGCCCTTTTTGTGAGCAACAGTTTAAGTCTGTTATTGTTTTTATCCAGTCATTTTTTATGTCTTTTGATTCTTCTTTTTCAAAATAAGATTTTGAATAATCTGGTTTAATTATTGTTGCATTTGTACTACGTTTTGCCCCATTTGTATTTAAGAATTCACGACTTACATCTATTATAGTTTTTCCTCTCCAATACATTTTTACTCTTGGTTCTTCTACTACATCTGCAACTATTGTTGCTTCTAAATTTTCTTCTTCTGCAAGTTTAACAAACTTTTCTGCATTTTCTCCTGAAACTACAACTGCCATTCTTTCTTGAGATTCTGAAATAGCAAGTTCTGTTCCATCTAATCCTTCATATTTTTTTGGTACTTTATCAAGGTTTACTACTAATCCATCTGCTAGTTCTCCTACTGCTACTGAAACTCCCCCTGCCCCAAAGTCATTACATCTTTTTATTAATTTTGTAACTGCTGGATTTCTAAATAATCTTTGTATTTTTCTCTCTTCTGGTGCATTTCCTTTTTGTACTTCTGCACCACAGGTTGTAAGTGAACTACTATTTTGCGCTTTTGAAGATCCTGTTGCTCCTCCGCAACCATCTCTTCCTGTTTTTCCTCCTAATAATATTACCTTATCTCCTGGTATTGGACTTGTTCTTACTACATTTTCAGCAGGTGCTGCTGCTATTAATGCTCCGACTTCTAATCTTTTTGCAACATATTTTTCATTATATATTTCATATACTCCTCCTGTTGCAAGTCCTATTTGGTTACCGTATGAACTATATCCACGCGCTGCTTCATTTGTTAGTTTCTTTTGTGGTAATTTGTTTGGTAAAGTCTCTTCTACTGATTTTCTTGGGTCTCCACATCCTGTTACTCTCATTGCTTGATATACATAAGTTCTTCCTGATAATGGATCACGTATTGCTCCACCTAAACAAGTTGCTGCTCCACCAAATGGTTCGATTTCTGTTGGATGGTTATGTGTCTCGTTTTTAAACATTATTAGGTATTCTTCTGGTTTTCCATCTACTAATATATTTGCCTTTATACTACATGCATTTATTTCTTCTGATTCGTCTAGGTTTTTCAATATTCCATTTTTCTTTAATTCTTTTACTGCTACTGTAGCAACATCCATTAGGCATATATCTTTTGCTTTTTTGTTTTCATATACATAGTCTCTTGTTTTTAAATAATCTTCATATATTTTTTGTAATAAGTCCCATTTTATGTCTATAACTTCTAACTGTGTTAAGAATGTTGTGTGTCTACAATGGTCTGACCAATATGTGTCTATCATTTTCATTTCAGTAATGGTTGGGTCTCTTTTTTCTTCTTCTTTGAAATATTTTTGGCAGAATTTCAAATCAGCCATATCCATTGCAAATCCATATTTCTCATAGAATTCTTTTACATTTTCATCTGTCATAGAAATAAATCCTTCTACAACTTGCACATCTTCTGGAATAATGGCTTCATCTTCTAATTTTTCGAATTTTTCTAAAGTGGCTTCTCTTGAGTCAACAGAATTTATTAAGTATGATTTAATCTTATTTAATTCTTCATCTGAGATTTCTCCAGATAATATGTATACTTTTGCAGTTCTAGCAATTGGTTTTATACCTCCACCAGCAATTATTTGTAAACATTCTACTAATGAATTGGCTGTTTGATCAAATTGCCCAGGTAAGAATTCTATGGCGAATACTTTATCAGCTTTATTAAACGAATAATTGTCTTCAAAACATATGTCTACTTGTGGTTCTGAAAATACTGTATTTTTTGCTTTTTCAAATACTTCCTTTGTTAATCCCTCTACATCATATCTATTAAGTATTATTACATTTTGTAGTCCTTTCAATTGTAAACTCTCTTTTAAATCTGCTAAAACTCCTTTTGCTTCAATGTCAAATCCTTCTTTTTTTTGTACATATATTCTTTTGACCATTCTTTCTACCATTCCTTTCTTTATTTTTCTAATTTATGGTATATCTTCTTTCCTTTTTTTATAATAGCATACCCTTCTTTAAAATCATCATCAGATAATTTAAAATTGATGTCATCTATTTTTTCGTCATTTAATGTAATTCCTCCTTGTGAAATCAATGTTCTTGCTTGTCCTTTAGATGGTGCTATTCCTGTTAATACAAGAGCATCAACTATTGATATATTAGTATCATTAATTTTTGTAGTAGGCATATTTTCTGTATTTCCATTTCCTGAGAATAATGCATTGGCAGCTTCTTCTGCCTTTTTTGCTTCATCTTCACCATGTATTAATTTAGTGATTTCATATGCTGCAATTTTTTTAGCTTCGTTTATTTTTTCTCCTTCTAATGATGATAATCTATCTATTTCTTCCATTGGTAAAAATGTAAGTAAGCATAATATTTTTCTAACATCTGTATCTGCTACATTTCTCCAATATTGATAAAATTCATATGGTGATGTTTTTTCAGGGTTTAACCATAGTGCACCTTTGGCTGTCTTTCCCATTTTTTTACCTTCTGAATTTGTTAAAAGTTTGAAAGTTAGTCCATAAGAGTCTTCTGTTCCTATTTTTCTTATTAGTTCTACTCCACCAATGATATTTGACCATTGATCATTTCCACCTATTTGCATTTTACAATTATATTTATCATGTAAATATAAAAAGTCATAACTTTGAAGTAGCAAATATCCCATTTCAAAGAATGTTAAACCTGTTTCTAGTCTGTTTTTATAACATTCCTGTGATATCATTTTTGCAACTGTGAATTTACTGCCAATTTCTTTCATAAAGTCTATATAGTTTAAGTCTAAAAGCCAGTCTTTATTGTTTACTATTATTGCTGCATTTTCTCCCTCAAATGATACAAATCTTTCTGCTTGTTTTTTTATTGCTTCAACATTTGCATCTAATTGTTCTCTTGTAAGCATTTGCCTCATGTCTGTTCTTCCTGATGGGTCTCCTATTGCTGCTGTTCCCCCACCCATTAAAATTATTGGTCTATGTCCTGCTTTTTGTAGTATTGATGCTACCATTAATGCAACAAAGTGTCCAATATGCATACTATTTGCTGTTGGGTCGATTCCTATATAAAAACTCACACTTTCTTTTTCAAATAATTCTCTCATTTCTTTTTCATGTGTTAATTGTTCTATGTATCCTCTTTGTTCTAATATATCAAATACGTTTGTCATTTATATACCTCCATTATTAATGCTATTTGTACTTTCCGTAGATGTTTTTTAATATGCATATTATATCATAGATTAATTTTAATGTATACAAAATTATACAAATTTCATAAAATATTAAATAATTCTAAATTATAATTTATTCACGGTTTTTGTATATTTTTCTTTATATTGTAAATAATATCCTTAAAACATGATTATGGAGGTTATTATGGATAATTTTGAAACAGCTAAACAATATCAAAACTATGTAGATAAAAAGTCACCAAATTCTCCAATTCTAAAAAATTGCATTTGTGCTTTTTTGGTTGGTGGTCTTATTTGTTGCATAGGTCAAGTAATTTTAGATATTTGTAAAGCAAGAGGTTTAAGTGTTGAACTTTCTGGAACTGTATGTTCTATTGTTTTGATTGGTTTGAGTGCTTTTCTTACTGGTCTTAATGTATTTAATAAAATAGGAAAATTTGCTGGTGCAGGTTCTTTAATTCCGATTACTGGTTTTGCTAATTCTATTGTATCACCTGCTATGGAATATAAATCAGAAGGATATGTAATGGGTGTTGGTGCAAAGATGTTTACAGTAGCAG
>CAPZDM010000065.1 GCA_948745425.1 uncultured Clostridia bacterium | reverse complement strand
ACTTGAATCACTTTTTTTCTATATTTTTTGTTTCACATCAATTGTAACACTACAAAAATTTAAGAATTTTCATTTACTTTTTATCTTCTATATAAAAGGAGAAAGCGAGGAAAGTATACTTTCGCTCGCTCTTGTTTCAACGATAATCTGTACTGAAAACATGTCCCTTGTATCTTGCAGCTACTGTAAGATTTCTTCTTGTATTTAGAGCACCTTCTCCACAACCTTCAGGATTGTAGAAATAGTATGCTCCCACACTATACTCCTCAGGTGATAATCCTTCCATTTCGGCAATTGCTTGCATTACTGCTATAGTATAGTCAGCTTCTAATGCCATTTTAGCTGCTTCAATGGTTTCGTTGCTAATACTTTTCACGTTAGCTATACTTGCAAATTGTTTCGATGCAAAGATAACAGCATTGAGAGACACTCCATCTCTCCTCATACGGTTTAATATCACGTTTCCTACAATCACTTTTCCTGTTATTCCTTGGTTTCCAGCCTCGGCCTCAAGTTCTTTGCAGAAATTAGTGAATTCTTCTTCTGTAAGCACAATATCACCTGTTTTTACAGGATGGCTTAATATGAAGTCTTCACTTACCTCATAATAAGTAAGGGTTACACCCTTTTCTACAATAGTAGTATTTATAAAACTACTATCTGAACTTACATCATTAGTCATAGTGGTATCTTCTACTCTAGCAGTCATAGTTAATTCTGCTTCAGCAATTACATTTTCTTCTACTTGTGCCCCAGCAGACATAGTTACTATGTCTGTTTCATTTTCAGTAGAATTAATAATCTCTGTATCTGCATTTGCCGTTTCTGTTCCAGTAACTTCTAATGCTTCAACTTCTGTATCTGCATTTGCTGTTTCTGTTCCAGTAACTTCTAATGCTTCAACTTCTGTATCTGCATTTACTGTTTCTGTTCCAGTAACTTCTAATGCTTCAACTTCTGTATCTGCATTTACTGTTTCTGTCCCAGTAACTTCTGATGCTTCAACTTCCGTGTCTGCATTTACTGTTTCTGTCCCAGTAACTTCTAATGCTTCAACTTTTGTGTCTGCATTTACTGTTTCTGTCCTAGTAACTTCTAATGCTTCCACTTTCGTATCTACATTTTCTGTTTCTGTCCCAGCAACTTCTAATGCTTCAACTTCTGTATCCACATTTACTGTTTCTGTCCCAGTAACTTCTAATGCTTCAACTTTTGTGTCTGCATTTACTGTTTCTGTTACAGTAGTTTCAGATTTCGTAATTTGATTAATTACAGAATCCTTATTTGAAGTCAGTTCCTGCAAATTTGAATTCCTTGCAAGAAGTGTAGATTCTCCTATTTGAGGAACATTTGCATTTACTGCAATAGCAGTATTAAATGTATTTAACTCAAATAAAGAATTTTTTTGATTGCTTGTAGCTACCACACCTAAAGCTGTAACAGTAGCTGTAATTGCTGCTCCTTTTTTTAATTGGTCAGCATTTTCTTGTACAAATTTCTTCGCTTTTATCCTCCGAAGTTCTCTCTTGTAGTTAAAGTGTTGAAAAACTAATGTTGCTGTTGCCATAACTTCTCTCCTTTTCTTTTAATTAATTAATAAAATTGGTACACTGTGATTTCTTCACTCTTATCTTATATTTTAGCACATTTTACATAACATTGCAAGTCTATATATGTTGACAACACATTATTTCTGAGATTAATTTTTTAATAAGCTACATAAAAGAGTTGCATAACTGCAACCCTTAAAATATTTTTATCTTTGTAATTGTATATTATTTACCTTTCATTTTCTTTGAAATTTAGTCTAATATTTCCTATTCCACCATCTATTTTAATATAATTTTCTCCTTCTCCATATGTTGTATTATCTGAACTTCCTTTGCCATCAATAGATATTGAACCTATACCTTTACTTGTCTTAATTCTATATTCTTCTTTTGGAGCATCAATATTAACATTTAGTTCTCCTATACCTGCTTCTATATTTGAATTTCCTGTTAACTTAGCATTTACCTCTACTCTTCCAACTCCCATATCTAAGTCTAAATCATTTATTATTCCAGATAAAATAGCAACCTTTCCTGCTCCTCCATCAATATCAGTTTTATCTATTACATTCAACTCTTTTATTTGTGTTTCTCCTGCTCCTATTTCTAAAGATAATTTCTTTGTTGTAATTTTCTCAATATCAATTTTTCCTGCTCCTGTACATATTTTTACTTTGTCAAATTCCAAATTTTCTGGTATATAAATAATTAAATTTCCACTATTATTTCTTGCAAACCAATGATTTCCTTTTTCCTCTATATGTATTGTTTTACCATTTTGATTACATCTAATATGATTGTTATCTCCTTCTACTTTAAAACTATCAGCAGTCTTTATCATTAAATTGCTAAAAGCCATGTCTATATCCAATGTCTCGATATCTTCATACTCAGAATTTGTTGCTATTATTTCTTCACTTACTATATCATCTTTTCTATCATGTAATCCAAAAATAAATGAAAAGCCAAATAATCCCCATAAAATTGCTGATACTATATTTACTATAAGAAATATAGCAAATGCTATTGCTAAATACTTTATCACTTTTTGTGCTGTTGTCATCTTATTTCAACACCTCCAAATATACATGTGGCATTAATGTATATAATATGTGCTTGTTCTTCTTTACTATAATTTGATTTATCTGAAACTCCTCCAAATATAGGTGTTGATTTAATTTTTACTTTTACATCTTCAGGTACAAATATCTCAATTCCTCCAAATATGCTTGTTGCATTTATTATCTGATTTTCTTCTATAATTGCTTTTCTTAAATCACATTTTACTCCACCAAATACAGCAGTTAAATCTGCACCAGTAAATTTATCATCATCAAACTTAACATTCTGTTCTGAAAATGTTGCACAATATTCATTTGTACCTATTCTATTTTTATTTAATTCTTTTATTTCTTTAGTTATTTTTCCACCTATTGTATCTCTAAAAATAAATGATATCCCTATTATAATTAAAATTCCTGGGAATAATAATTTCCAAACTAATTCAAATCTTAGAATATCTTGACATGCTAATAATAATACAATTCCTATTAATATGCCTATAATATTTCCTGTTCTTCCTATATTTTTAAATAATCCTATAAAACATGGGATAATAATAAACAATGTCCACCATCCATCAAAAAATATGTTAATATTAGTTATTCCTAACACATTTCCTGCTATTATTAATCCTATTATTATAAACACTAGTCCCCATAAAACACTTTCTATCTTTTTCATTTACGTTCTCCTTTTAATTTATTTTCAATCATATTATATCAGATGTATTTATTATTGTGAATATGTTTTATGAGAAAATTTTTCTTTATAATCTATCTCTTTAATTCCTGTTTATAATATTAAATTTCAATTGATAACATTTCTAAATTCTCTATTGTTTTAGTCTTTAGCCCTAATATATTAAATATTTAGTCATCTCGTCTTCTAAGTATTAAAATAAGTCTAAGTAAATTCATTATAGAAGATATAAGACTTGCAATATAAGTCATTGCTGCAGCATTAAGAACTTTTTTTATACCTTGCTCATCTTCCTCATATATTAATCCTAAATCCTTTAATTGTATCTTTGCTCTTTTTGATGCATTTAATTCAACAGGCAAAGTTACTAATTGAAATAACACAGAAGCAAGTAAAATTAATATAGATAACTTTAAATAACCTGTAATTCCTGCAATTAAAGAAATAATTAATCCAAAATATCCTAAGTATGATATAAAATTAACAACTGGAACAAGTGCACTTCTAATCTTAAAAAATGTGTAATTTTCTTTATCTTGTATTGCATGCCCACATTCATGGGCTGCAACTGCTATAGACGCAATAGATGTACTATTATAAATATCAGAAGATAAATTAATCAGTTTTTTTGATGGATTATAATGATCTGTTAAGTTTCCCTGTGTTTCATAAACTTGAATTTGTGAAAGACCATTTGCATCCAAGATTTTTCTTGCAACATCTCTTCCATTAAGACCATTTGTGTTTCTGACTTTTCTATATTTAGAATAAGTAGACTGTATTTTTAATTGTGCATATAAAACCAAAATAAAACCTATTACCACTAATAATATTGTAAGTGGTGTATCATATCTAATTAACCAATAATTCATAAAATCATTCTCCTTTTAGTATTTTTTATATTTAATATGTTTTATTCTGTTAATAATAACTTTTTATAATTCTCTCCTGTTGCATAATCAATTTCTATATTAGGTTGTACATTATAAATATATATATTAAAACAAATTCCCTTTTCTCTTTCTTCTACTGACATAGCTTCCATATGTACTCCACTTGCTAATTTATTTTCTCCTTCAAAAATTGGTGTCACTCTATATAAAACATGATAATTATTTTTTTCATTTTTCTTTATATATTC
Organism: uncultured Clostridia bacterium; assembly: GCA_948745425.1. Taxonomy (GTDB): domain Bacteria; phylum Bacillota; class Clostridia; order TANB77; family CAG-508; genus CAKPSH01. The sequence goes on along the minus strand of CAPZDM010000065.1, from coordinate 3,866 downwards.
AGCTACATCATTTTCCCAGTCTATCATTGCTTGATTTAAATAAGCTGTACCTGTCATTAAATTTTCTTTGTTGTTGTTCTCAGCAGATAATTGCCAAGCAATTAAATGACAACGATTATATAATTGTCTAGTATTAATTATATATGGGTATTCATTTTGAACCCACCCAGTAGGTTTATAACTAATCTTTCCTCTTTTCTCATTGTCCTTAGGCATTGTATCCTTACAAATATTTGCAAATGCAACACCACATCTTTTATGTTCATCTAATTGGCTATAATGTTCAAATGGTTCAGTAGTAAATTCATTTTCTTCAAATTTAGGTATATTGTTATTCAGCTCAATATAAGCTTTGCCATTATACGGTGGGATATTATTTAAGTCACTGATATTGTTATTATCATTATTAGCATCGTTATTATTTGCAATATTACTAGTATTTATTGTATTTTGCATATTAGCTTCATTATTATCTATTATATTGCTTAATATCACTAATAATATACAAAGTATTATTGTTACTAGTAATATAATACTTTTCTTATATAAACTCTTCTTTTTATTCATATCACATTCCTTGTTATTTTCAAATTTATTTTCAGAATAAATATATCACAAAAGATTTTTTTTAACAATACTATAAAGTTTTTTTACAACTTGAATTTTATTTGCATTTTTATTGAGAGTAATATATAATTACTTTAGTTTTACTCTTTTGTTATTATTTCTAATAACAATTTCCATATTTAATTTTTATTATAGGAGTGATTTTATTGAATTTAGATTTCTTTAATAATCTTACAGATAATGTTAAAGAGCATAGTTTTACTCTACAATTTATTAATGAATTGACTGAACATTTGAATAATATCAAACAAAATATTAATCAAGATTTAACTAATTTTTTAAGTACTGATGAATTAATATCAAAGTATAAAATATCTCATACTTTTTTAGGAAATTTTTATGAAAAATGTAATGAAATATTAAAAGAATATAGTAATCAAAATAGGATTTACTATGTTTCTTGGAACAATAATACCCATGATAAATATGATGCAAAAAATATTTATACAGTAAAAGAGTATTCCAATGAAGATACTATATCTAATTTTAATTTATATGGCAAGGATCTACCAAAAAATGTACAAGAAGGGATGATTTTAAAAAAAATCGGAGATAAATATTTGATAGATACTAAATCAACAAACGATATTTTTAGAAAATTTCAAGAAATTGCAAAAGAAATTGTAAATTTGCAAGAAAATAGTTTGAAAAAATATCGAATAGAAAATGATTTATATGTTGTAGTAGAAAGATGTTCTAATAGTGCGTATTTGCAAAATGTAAATACTAATATAATCTTTGAAGAAGCAAATTTCTCTAATGATGTATTTAATTTGTTATGTAATGATGCTGTTGTTAGATTTAAGGATGGAAAATATGTATATGAAGACGATATAACAAAACAGTTGCTTAGTAGTTTTATTTCAACTGATGAACATAATGAGGCTCTACAGGAACTTATGAGTGAGCCTAATTTTTCCAAAATTGATTTTAAAAACACTACATTTTATATAATTTCTTATGGTGAAAATTATACCATTTTAAGTTCTAGTGAAGATAATAAAAATATATTAAAAGTACCCAATAAATTAATTGATTATTGGGCAGATGATAGTTCTGTTTTGTATTATGATACAGAAGATAAATTTTTCTATAAACAAATTGTAGGTACTACTCTTCCAAAACTTCCATGTATTATAAAATAATTTTCCATTTACTTTTCCTCCTTTATACACTATAAATCAATGCCTTTCTTTTACTTTTTCATATATATCTTTCCAACTATCAACTCTATATAAATCTGTTTTATCGTTTTTATTAGCTTTACTATTAAATAATATAGTTTCAATTCCTAATTTATTGACTTTTTTACAGTTTGCTATGGAATCATCTATAAATAAATCTATTTTTTCATTTTTGCAAACCTTTGCCTTATCAAAATTGCAAATCAATTTATCATAGTCAATGTTATTATTTTTTAATTCTTTAATAGTTGTCTTATATTCATCAGTATATAATGTTTTATCTCTTGCTGTAATGACTATTATTTCATGACCTAAAGCTTTGATTTTGTCAATATATTCCACAACTTTCGGTTTGAACGGTGTATTGGGAATAACTTTATCATAATATTTTTTTGCAAATTCAAGTTCTCGCTCTTTCATTTCTTTTGGCAAATTACTATATGAAATATTATTATCTTTCAAATATTTTATATCTATCTCAAAAAATTCTGCTATATATGGCATTAAATAATCAAATGTATCTGCCATTGTATCATCTATATCTACTCCAATTTTCATATTCTTTCCTCATTGTAATTACTTTAAATATTTTATAATTTTCTTATAGAATTCATCTCTTTCCATTATATTGCCATTTTCGATAATCTCGCTAAATTCTTTTAAGTTGCATAATTTCACTTGCTCAACTTCACTTTCCTGCATTTTAATATCATTTAAATCTATTTGTTCTCTTTTTACAATATAACAATCATAAATTTGATTATCTATATAATCTTCCTCTACATTTTCTTTGTTTTTATATGTAAGTATATATCCGAGTTCCTTTTCATTTACTTTTATTCCTACTTCTTCTAATGTTTCTCTTATAGCAGCTTCAGTAGAATTTTCTCCACTTGATACATGTCCAGCTGCTGCCACATCCCATTTTCCAGGATTTTTTACTTTTGTTTTTGACCTTTGTTGCATAAATATATTTCCTTTTTCATCTATAATTGCAATTACAACTATTCTATGGCATAATCCCTTTTTATCTATTTGTTCTCTTGTTAAAATTTCTCCTGTTTTATTTCCACTTTCATCTAACACATCTATTAGTTCTTCCATGTAAATTCTCCTATTCCTTTTATTATTAACTTTTAAATATATATGTTTCTATTTTCTATAAATTGCATTTAATTCTAATGTTTGAATTGTTTATTCTTTATATTACATAATTAGAATTATTCTTTTCTTCCTATAATACTTTTGTAGGAGGATATATTTCAAATAAATCTAATTTATCAAATGAAACTGTGAATGGCTCAAAATCTTCCATTATTATATTTTTCATTTCTGTCAGCTTATTGTAATCTTTATCAGTATGAATACTAATATGTGGAGTGTATGTAGTAGGATTAAATTTTTCATTCTTTGTCATGTTATATAATTGTGCTTGAATTTCTTTTAAATCATTACTTGGCTTAAATGAGAAATACATATTATAACTATTTTCATTTCCTTCTTTTATTTTTACATCTTCTACTAATATATCTATTTTTCTCATGTTAATTGAATTAAAACACTTAATTGCTTCTTCTTTATTATTTTCATCCCAATATGATAATGTAAAATGATATGGTAAAGTATCCACTTCTTCTCTATTCTCTAGTGCATAAGGTTGTTTTAAATATGGTACTTTGCATAAATTATAATTCTCTAATTTTAATAGAATTTTCTTAATTTTACTTAAACTCTCCTCATTAAATAATGTAATACATGTAATTCTCTTTTTCATTGTCTATCCTCCTTATTAAATTTCAATAGTTTCATCATTTTCTAGTATTTGATAATCAACCTCATACTTTTCAAACATTTCTTTTATATAGTCAAAATCTGGTGGAAATGCTGGGTTATCCATATGTATTGGAATTGTTAATACTGCTCCTACTTCTTTTGCATATAAAGATGCCTCAAATGCTGACATTGTTAATCCATGTCCTGTTACTGGGATACATAAAATATTGAAGTGACCCACGAAAGTTGGACAGTTTTTTATGCTACTTGTTCAAAATCAAT
>CAPZDM010000064.1 GCA_948745425.1 uncultured Clostridia bacterium | reverse complement strand
AACCCAGGTATTGCTTCAAGAATAGGATATACATTTGAATTTAGCAATTATACAACAGAAGAATTAATACAAATATTAGATAACTATGCTTTAAGCAAAGGATTTACAGTTGAAGAAGAAGCTAAAAAAGGAATAATTGAGATATTAGAAGTAAATAAAAATACAAGAAACTTTGGAAATGCAAGATTTATGATTAATCTATTTGAAAGATTAGTTATGGTTCATGCTCAAGAATTTGATGAAAATAATTTAATGACTATAACTAAAAAAGATGTAATAGGATTAAGAAATGAAAGTTTTAGTCTAAAAAAGAGCACTGAAGAAATACAAGGAGAGCTTTCTAATTTAGTGGGATTATCTAATGTAAAAAAAGAATTAGATGGTTTAATAGACTTAGTAATGTTAAATAACAAATTAGAAAAAAGAATACCATTAAACTTAAATATGATATTTATAGGAAATCCAGGAACGGGAAAAACCACAGTAGCAAGAATTTTTGCAGAAGTTTTATATAATTTAGGATATATAAAAAATAACAAATTAATTGAAGTAACAGGAAAAGATTTAATTGGAGAATATGTAGGACAAACCTCAAATAAGACAGCGAAAGTATTAGAAAATGCATTAGATGGATTACTATTTATAGATGAGGCATATACACTAATGAATCAAGCAGGAAATAATGGAAATTATTCTCAAGATGCAATATCAACAATAACAAAATATATGACAGATTACGAAGGAAGAATAACAGTAATATTTGCAGGATATAAAGAAGAAATGAAAGAATTTTTAGAACTAAACTCTGGTTTGATTTCAAGAGTAGGAGAAACAATAGAATTTAGGGATTATTCAGAAGAAGAATTGTTAAAAATCTTTAAGCAAGAAGTAGAAAAGGCAGAATTTGAAATAGAGGAAAAAGCAGAAGAAGCCATATTAGCTATAATTAAAGAAAATATAAAAACCAAAAATTTCGGAAATGCAAGATTTGTAATAAATGTATTTAAGAAAACTTTAATGCAACATGCAAAAAGATGTAGGGAAATTCAAGATATTAAACAATTAAAAACAATAACAATAGAAGATATACCGGAAATTGAGATACATAAAGAAAAAAGAATAGGTTTTTAGAAAAAAAGCATTGACAAACTTATAGGTTAATGTTAACATATAGGTGTGTGTAGGTTATAGTACCTAAAGGTGTAAGAGGAGTACATTGAAAAATCAATGTACTCATTTCTTTGTATTAAGAGTTATTTTCAAAAAATTTCATCAATATCTACAAGATTTCTCTTGTAAAAAATGTAAAAAGGTGATATATTATATTTTTAGTAAAAACATAAGTGAAAGGAAAAAAGTAATGGGAATTTTTAATAGTATTTTTAAATCATATTCTGAAAGAGAAGTAAAAAGAGTAATGCCACTTGTTGATAAAATTAATAGTTTAGAAGAGGAGATATCTAAATTATCAGATATAGAATTAACAAATAAAACAGGAGAATTTAAAAATAGAATACAACAAGGAGAAACTTTAGATAGCATTTTACCAGAAGCTTTTGCAGTAATGAGAGAAGCTTCTAAAAGAGTTTTAGGAATGAGACATTTTGATGTTCAATTAATTGGTGGAATCATTTTGCACCAAGGAAGAATTGCAGAAATGAAAACAGGTGAAGGAAAAACCTTAGTCGCAACACTTCCAGCATACTTAAATGCCTTATCAGGTAAAGGTGTTCATGTAGTTACTGTAAATGATTACTTAGCTACACGTGATAGTGAATGGATGGGAAAAGTTTACAAATTTTTAGGATTAACAGTAGGATTAGTTATAAGTGGAATGAAACCAGAAGAAAAACAAAAAGCATATTCAGCAGATATTACATATGGAACAAATAATGAATTTGGATTTGATTATCTAAGAGATAATATGGTTATATATAAAAATCAAGCTGTACAAAGAGGTTTAAACTTTGCAATTGTAGATGAAATAGACAGTATTTTAATAGATGAAGCTCGTACACCATTAATAATTTCAGGAAAAGCAGCAGCCTCATCAGAAATGTATAAAAAAGCAAACGATTTTGTAAAAAAACTTACACCAAAAGTAATTGTAGAAGAAGATGTAAAAGATGTTGACCAAGCAGAAGATAATGAAAAATATGATTATATAGTAGATTTAAAAGCAAAATCAGCATCACTTACAGCAAAAGGTATAGATAAAGCTGAAAAATCTTTCAATGTAGAAAATTTAGATGACTTAGATAATTCTGATTTAGTTCATCATATAAACCAAGCATTACGTGCAAACGGAATAATGAAAAGAGATATAGATTATATAGTAAAAGATGGAGAAGTATTAATTGTAGATGAATTTACAGGACGTATAATGTATGGTAGACGTTATAATAATGGGTTACATCAAGCAATAGAAGCAAAAGAAGGAGTAAAAATAGCAGATGAATCAAAAACTTTAGCAACTATTACTTTCCAAAATTACTTTAGAATGTATTCAAAACTTTCAGGAATGACTGGTACAGCTATGACAGAAGAAGCAGAATTCCAAGAAATATATAAATTAGATGTTATAACAATCCCTACAAATAAGCCTATGATAAGAAATGATTTAAATGATGTAATATACAAAAATGAAAAAGCAAAATTTAATGCAATTGTAGAAGAAATTAAGAAAAGTCATGAAAAAGGTCAACCAGTGTTAGTAGGTACAATTTCAATAGAAAATTCTGAAAAAATAAGTAGTATATTAAAAAGAGAAGGAATACCACACCAAGTATTAAATGCAAAATTCCATGAAAAAGAAGCAGCAATTATAGCACAAGCAGGGAAATATGGGGCAGTAACAATTTCTACAAACATGGCAGGACGTGGTACAGACATTATATTAGGTGGAAACTCTGAATTTTTAGCAAAACAAGAAATGAAAAGAAAAGGATATTCAGACGAATTAATAGAACAAGCAAATGCTTATAATGAAACAGATAATGAGGAAGTATTACAAGCAAGAAAACTATTTAGAGAATTGGAAAAGAAATTTAATGAAGAAATAAAAGAAGAAAAAGAAAAAGTAATTGAGGCTGGTGGTCTAAAAATCATAGGAACAGAAAGACATGAATCAAGAAGAATTGATAATCAGTTAAGAGGACGTAGTGGACGACAAGGAGATGTCGGAGAATCTAAATTTTTCATAGGACTTGATGATAACTTAATGAAAATATTTGGTGGAGATGTAATCACAAATATATATGATAAAATAGGTGCAGATGAAAATATGCCTATTGAAGCTAGAATGTTATCAAATGCAGTAGAAAATGCACAAAAAAGAGTAGAAGGAAGAAATTTTAGTATTCGTAAAAATGTATTACAATATGATGATGTTATGAATACACAAAGAGAAATAATATATGGACAAAGAAGAAATGTTTTAGATGGCAAAAATCTAAAAGAGAGCATACTAAAAATGATTGAACCAGTAGCAACTGAAGTGATTTCAAATTTCTTTGGAACAGATGAAAATATAAGTAAAGAATCATTAGCACAAGAAATAAAGAATAACTTTGGAATTAGTGATTTAGAAGCTTTAAAAGAAGAAAATTTAAATCAAGCCAATATAATAAATGAAATAGTAGAAAAATCAAAGCAAAAATATGAAGAGAAAGAACAAGAACTTGGAGAGCAAGAAATAAGAGAACTAGAAAGAGTAGTAATGTTAAAAGTAGTAGACCAAAAATGGATGGATCATATAGATGCAATGGATGACTTAAAAGAAGGAATTGGTTTACGTGCTTATGGACAAAAAGACCCAGTAGCACAATACAGAATAGAAGGATTTGATATGTTCGATGAAATGGTAGCAGGAATACAAAAAGATGTAGTAAAGATTCTTTTAAACATTCAAAAAGCTGGAGAACTAAAAAGAGAGCAAACAGCAAGAATAACATCTGTTGCTCAAGCAACATTAGACAGTATAAATGTAGTATCAGAAAATAAACCACAAGTTCCAGAAACATCAGATGTAAAAAGAACACCAGTAGTAAATCAAGAACCAAAAGTAGGAAGAAATGATCCTTGCCCTTGTGGAAGTGGAAAGAAGTATAAGAACTGTTGTGGAAGAAATGAGTAGATAAGAAAAGAGCTATGGTAACATAGCTCTAAAATTTGATTAATTTACATAAAAATGTTAACAACTTATAGAAAACATACTATTATCTTAATTATAGAATAAAAGGAAGAAGGAAATAAAATGAAATTAAATATATTTTTAAACCAATTACATCATCATCGTAGGAGCTTGTAACTATTGCTTAGATTGCGTAGGTACAGGCTAAAAATACTGTGCCTACGATAGTTTAAAAATATATAATTATAGATATATTAAAAAACACTATTTGTAGGAAAATATAAATAGTGTTTTTTCGTATATCTATTTTTTTATTTATTTAAAAGGTGGTAATTTATAATGGAAAAGAATGTAAGAAGTATTGATTGTGGAGGAACTATAGGAGAGATTAAATATAAGATATTAAATCCAGGAGGAAACAAAACAGCATTAATCGATGGAAATGAATATACAAAAAATCAAAAGAAATTAATTAATAAAATGATAATGGATAAATATTCACAAGTAGAACAAGTTGGTTTTTTAAGTAATAAAATAAATCGTTTAGAAATGGCTGGTGGAGAATTTTGTATGAATGCAACTAGGTGTGCTATATATGAATATTCAAAGGAAAATAAAGAAAAAGTTGAACTTTCGGTATCAGGAACAAATAAGAGATTAGTAGGTAGAATATTAAATGATAATAAAGTAGAGGTAAAATTAGATATAGGTAAGAATATAGATGATTTAATTGAAATAAAAAATGATTTTACATGCATAAAAATTGATGGAATTTTAATTGCTGTTTTAGATGAAGAAAAATCAAAAAAATATATACAAAAATTAAATAAATATGAAGAAAAAACTAAAAATGAATTAAAACAATTAATGATTACAAAGCTAAAATGCAAAGAAAAAGCTATAGGAATAATGTTATTAGAAAAGGAAATAAGAAAAATAAAAGTAAATCCTATTGTATGGGTAAAAGAAATAGATACAGTATTTTATGAAACGGCATGTGGTAGTGGTAGTTTAGGAACAGCAATATATAATTATTTGAAAAACAAAGATAAAAAAATAGAATTAGTACAACCATCAGGATATAGTATTAATATTGAACTTGAAGGAAATAACAACTATATAGAAAATGCTATTATTAGTGGAATTGTAGAGGAGTAATAGTATGCAAGCAAAAGATATATTAAAAAATTTAATTCAATTTGATACCTATAAAGATAAGGAAAATAAAAAAATAATGAACTATATACAAGATGTTTTAGAAAAAAGGGATTTAAGACAGAATATAAGACTAAGTGCTTAATTATGAGTATAAAGGAAAAATACAATTTGGGATTTTTAGGTCATACTGATACAGTACAAGGTGGAAGTGATTGGATATATAATCCTTTAAAACTAACTGAAATTGACAATAAATTATATGGTTTAGGTGTTTGTGATATGAAAGGTGGTATTGCAGCGATTCTAAAAGCAGTGTCCGATACAGATTGGAATAAATTAAATTATGGCATTAAGTTATTTTTTACTTATGATGAAGAAATAGGGTTTGAGGGAATAAAAGAAATAAATCGCTTAAATATGGAAATGCCTAAAAACATGATTATAGGAGAAACAACTAATAATGAAATAATGAATGGAAGTAAAGGTTTATTAGAATTTAAAATGGATTTTAAAGGAAAATCAGCTCACTCGAGCAATCCAGAAAATGGAATAAATGCAATAGAGCAATGTATGGAGTTTTTAGGAGAATTAAAAAAATTTCATAATAACTTAAAACTTGAAACAGATAATAGATTTGATATTCCTTATACAACTATGAATATAGGAAAAGTAGAAGGTGGAAAAAGTATAAATATTGTTCCAAATAGTTGTGCAACATATATAGATTTTAGAGTAATAAATGAAGAACATAGAATAAGGATTTTTGAAATGATAAATAATTTACAAGGAAAGTATAAATTTGAATATAAAATAGTAAATGATATTAATCCTTTTATAAGTGAAAGCAAAGAAAGTAAAACAACAAATTTTATAACAGAAGCTAGTTTTATACAGTCAAAAAATAGATACATACTTGGTACAGGGCCAATAAATGCACATGAAGCAAATGAATATATTACAATAGAAAGTTTAGACAAATTGGTCAAACAATACAAACAAATAATAGATGAATTATGTTTGTAGAAATTAATTTTGTTATATATTAAAAAATATATAAAGTGTAGTATTAAACAATGAATAATTTCAAGTTTATAGGGAGGAATAATATTTATGCGAATTGTAATAGACACTAACATTTGGATCTCAGCAATAGCGACAGAAGGAAGAATAAGCAAATGGTTGAATAATATTTGTCAAAATAAAGACATTATTATTATATTAAGCACATCCATTTTAGCTGAAATAAAAGCTACTCTTAAAAATGATAATCGAAATCGAAGAAAAAAGAAAAAACGGAAGTGTTTTACTGAAGAACATAGAAAAAAGTTTGAGGCAATACTAAATAAGGCAACATTCGAAATTATAGAATCAAAACCAATAGAAGGTTTAGATATTTATATTCGAGATGAAGATGACATTCATGTTATCGAAACAGCAATTAATGGAAAAGCTGATATTCTTATTAGTGGCGATAAAGATTTTGAAGAAGTGAAAACTTCACTCTTTAAAATAATGAAACCTTCTGAATTTTAAAAAAATAAAGTTACTCCAGAAATGAAGTAGCTTTATTTTCATATAAAATATTAGTGAAAATGATTGACAATTAGCATAAAAACGGGTTATAATGAATATAATAGAAATAGATATTTAATATCTATTTACAGTTAAAAATCAGGTGAACCCTACCAATAAGTGGGAGCTGTAAAATCAAAAGGTAGAGATCTAGGTCTTTACCTTTTATATTTTTTAGGAGGAAATAATGAAACTATATGCAGTAACAGATGAATATATAGATTATTTAAGACAATTTGATTATAAAGTTTATGACAATAAAGAAGATAGAAGAAAAGTAATGAGAAAATATTTGGGTATAGTTTTAACAATAAATGAAATGAACTATTATATACCAATGTCATCTCCTAAAAAGAGTGATTATAAAGATAATGAAATAAGAAAATCTATTGTTCCTATTGTAAGAATTGTATCAAATGAGGAAGTCGATAATGTACCAGTTTTAAAAGGAACATTAAGAATTAGTAATATGATACCTGTTCCAGATAGTGAACTAATCTTATATGAACCTAAAAAAGAAACAAACAAGGATTATAAAATTTTGGTAGAAAAAGAACTTGTATTTATTGAAAAAAACGAAGAAATGATAAAGAAATATGCAAAGATTATATATAATCAGAAAATTAATAATTATGATGTATCTTATATAAAAAATGTTGTAGATTTTAAGTTATTAGAAGAAAAATGTAAGGAATATAAAAGTAACGATAATTAAAAAAATTAATATAGGCATTGTATTTTTTATAAAATTATTATATACTAGTTTCATAAATTGAATGTAAACATTGTTTGCATTATGTTTGCAAAAAATAAGAAAACATAGACAAAAATAATACTAATAATACAATAAATATAAATGGCTATAATCCGTGATATTATTAGTATAGATAGTATTTATAGTATTGATAATACAGAAATAAAGTCTTCATGTGGAAGTGGGAAGAAATATAAGAATTGTTGTGGAAGAAATCAGTAATATCAAGGATTGTAGAGATTGAAAGATTGCAAAAAGGTGGTAAAAAACAGGAATTGTTGCCAAATTGTTGCCACACTAAACAAAAAACTCTAAAACCATTGAAAATACTAAATTTTATCTTGGCGACAAAACTGGCGACAAATTGAATACAAATATTATAACTAAAAGCTAACATATAAAAAGTGTTAGCTTGATTTTTATTTACCAAATAAATTTTGGAAGGTAAAAAGTTATGATTAGTGTTAGAAAAAGAGGAAAGGTTTATCAATATCAATATGATATTGCACCTATTGATGGAAAAAGGAAAAGAGTTACAAAATCTGGATTTAAAACAAAAGCAGAGGCAGAAAAAGCAGGTACTATAGCATATAATGAATATATGCAAACAGGACATAATTTTGTTCCAAGTACAATGTCATATTCAGATTATTTAGATTATTGGATGAGTTAGTGTAAAATATATTCGGGGAAAATAAAAATATAAAAAATAAGATACCCAA
>CAPZDM010000063.1 GCA_948745425.1 uncultured Clostridia bacterium | reverse complement strand
GGTATCTTATTTTTTATATTTTTATTTTCCCCGAATATATTTTACACTAACTAAATAACCTCTTGCATTTTTTTAATTTTATGGTAAAATGATAGGGAAAATTTGTTTGTAAATGGAGGAATTATGTTTGCATATATAAAAGGAAGTATAGAAGAAAAGTCTAGTGGATATGTTGTTATTGAAGCGAGTGGAGTTGGTTATAAAATCTTTATGCCAGAGCCAGAAATAGAAGGCCTAGGCGAAATTGGAGAAATTGTAAAAATACATACATATTATTGGGTAAGAGAAGATAATATTAGTTTATATGGTTTTTCTACAAAAGAAGAACTAAGAATGTTTGAGATATTAATTACAACAAGTGGTATTGGAGCAAAATCAGGCATTACAATTTTATCTAATATAGATGCATCTAGTTTTGCCCTAGCCGTTATTAATGAAGATACACATAAACTTACGAAATTACCAGGAATAGGCGCAAAAACTGCTGCTAGAATAATATTAGAATTAAAAGATAAATTAAAGAAACAAGAATTAGAAACAAAAGGAAATGAACAAAAAGCAGAATTAGAAAGAGTAATAAGTGACAACGAAAATATTGATGAAGCAATTTCTGCTTTACAAGTCTTAGGATATAGTAAGCGAGAAATCGAAAAAGCATTTGAAAAGACAAGCTTAGAGGGATTAAGTGTTGAGGATATGATTAGAAAAGGGTTATCCCTATTAGGAAAATGAGATAAAGAAAGAATAACAATTCTTTTTTTATCTAGTAGGGGCACCGTTTGAGGGAATACCCAAGACTCGTGACACCACTGTGCCCATTGAAATAAGAGATAAATTTTATAATATATAGAAAGGAAAGAAATTATGGATTTATCACAACCACTAGCATATAGAATGATGCCAAAAACATTAGAAGATTATGTAGGTCAAGAACACATTTTAGATAAGGATAAAATCTTATATAGAACAATAAAAGCAGATAGAATATCTAGTATTATTTTATGGGGACCACCAGGATGTGGAAAAACATCTCTAGCAAAAGTAATAAGTAATACTACTAAATATCAATTTGTTAAATTAAATGCTGTAACTGCTGGAGTTTCAGACATAAAAAAAGCAATAGAAGAAGCAAAAAATCCTTTTTTAAATCCTACAGGGAAATGCATATTGTTTATAGATGAAATTCATAGATTTAATAAACTACAACAAGATGCACTATTACCATATGTAGAAAATGGAACTGTAATACTAATTGGAGCAACAACAGAAAATCCTTACTTTGAAGTTAATAAAGCTCTTATCTCAAGGTCCATGGTAGTCAAATTAGACCCATTAAATGCAAAAGACATTTTTAAAATACTAAAAAATGCACTAGTAAATCCAGAAGGTCTAGGAAGTTTTAATGTAAATATTGAAGATTCTACATTAATGAAAATCGCAGAGATATCAAATGGAGATGTTAGAACAGCACTAAATGGATTAGAAATTGCAGTATTAACAACTCAAATGGATGAAAACGGAAAAATAAATATAACAGATGAAGTTATGAAACAAAGCATTCAAACAAGAAAATCAGTATTTGATAAAAATGGAGATACACACTATGATAATATAAGTGCATTTATAAAATCAATGAGAGGATCTGATTCTGATGCAACACTATTTTATCTTGCAAGAGCATTAAATGGGGGAGAAGATCCAGTATTTATGGCTAGAAGAATAGTAATAGCAGCAGCTGAAGATGTTGGACTTGCAAATCCTAATGCTTTAGTAGTAGCAACATCTGCAATGCAAGCAGTTAGTATGGTTGGAATGCCAGAAGCAAGGATAATTTTAGCAGAAGCAGCAGTATATTTAGCAGAATCTAAAAAATCTAATGCCACATATCTTGGAATAGATAGAGCACTAGAAGATGTTAAAACAAAAGACACAGGAACTATACCAATGCATATAAGAAATTCGGTAGCGCAGGGTATGGAACAATTTGGATATGGGGAAGGGTATAAATATCCACATGACTATCCAAATCATGTGGTTGAACAACAATATTTACCAGACAAAATGTTAGGGACAAAATATTTTATTAAAGACGAAAATATCAAACAATAAGTAAATATAAATAGATACGTAAACAAAAAAGACAAGTATTTAATAATTACTTGCTTTTTGTTTTATCTGGGATATATTCTAATAATTCTGAAATTTCGCAATTAAACACTTTACAGATATTATTTAAATGTTTAACATCAATACGTTTTATCTCCTCATAGTACATTTTTGAAACTGTTGCAGGTCTTATATTTGCCTGCCTTGCAAGTGATGATTGAGTCATTTTGTTTTTCCCTAATAAATCTGATATCTTTATTTTAATCATAATGCACCCCCCAATAAATATAAATTATAAAAAAATAGCAAATTAACTATTTAAGTTGTATTTTATCATTTTGTGTATTAAAATTGTATATTGTAACGGCAATATGACGTTAAAGGTAAGAAAAAGTTATCTACCAGTAAAAATACAAAAATGAAAGCAAGGGAAATTATATGTTAAGTGAAAATAAGCAAATAGGAGAGTTTCCTGAATGGAAGATAAAAAGTAAGGAATACAAAAAGGAAATACAAATATTTTTAGATAAGGTTGAAAATATTGAAAACGAAGAATTAAGAAGAGATATCATATGTCAAATGTTAAAATGTGATAAAGTACTTACAAAAATAGCAGAGCAAAAAATAAGTGAAAGCAGTATAAAAAAATCCTAATATGTTAAAAATATACTATTATGATAAAAAGAATTATTATAGGTATACTAGCTGGACTCACAACTGGTCTATTTGCAACAGGAGGAGGAACAATATTAATACCTGCCTTTGTATATTTTTTAGGTATGCAAGAAAAAGAGGCAAGGGCTACAGCTATATGTTGTGTATTACCAGCAACAATTGTTAGTTTTATATTTTATTATAAAGATAAGTATGTAGACTTTAAAATAGGTATTTTAGCAGCTTTAGGAGGAATAATAGGTGCTTTTATTGGAGAAAAACTATTGAATAAATTGTCTGACAGAATATTAAAAATTTGCTTTATTATATTTCTAATCTATGTTTCTATGAGATTTATTATACAATAATTATAATAATAAATAAAGGAGAATTAGCATGGTCATAATAATAGGAATAATCTCTGGTATAGTCACATCATTGGGATTAGGTGGAGGTGCAATACTAATAATAGGACTAACTCTATTTTTAGGAATAGAACAACGAATTGCACAATCAGTTAATTTAATATTTTTTATTCCAACAGCTATCACAGCAATAATATTAAATGCAAAAAGAAAAATTATAAAATGGAAAACTGCAATTCCAGTAATAATTGCAAGTGGAATAAGTGCAGCAATAGGGTCAAGTATTGCAATTCAGATAGAAACAATGATACTTAAAAAAATGTTTGGAGGGTTTTTAGCTTTAATTGCAATATACGAAATATATTCTTTAATAAAAGAAGGGAAAAAAGGTAATATCAATTAAAAAATAATCGTATATAATTAAAAAAAATACAAATAATAAAATCATGAATAACAAAGAAACAAAAAGGAGGAAAAAAACATGAATTTTGTAAAAGGAATACTAGTAGGCACAATGGTATCGGCGGGAATTATGATGATGTATACAGAAGGAACAAACAAAAAAACAATAATGAAAAAAGGAAAACAAATGGCTAAAAAAATGGGGATAATATAATCCATGAAAAATTTGCGAAGCAAATTTTGCAGGGATTGAATTATGTATAAAGAGAAATATGAAAGTAGCAATATAATCCATGAAAAATTTGAATAGGGGCTATCGTTAGCCCCTAAGAATTTATATTATTTGTTTTCGCATGGGTTAGTACATGGTAAACAATCTCTTTTATCACAAGGATAAGGTGGTCTTTTATCTTCACAGCAGTCCATATCCATACCCTTTAAGCATTTACCTTTATGATGACATTTTGCACAAACTTTAACATGTTTAACTTTATTTACCCATATATCAACAGTATATTTTCTATCTGGACAAAGAGGACCAAATACAAATTCACCATATTCATCTGTAAAAGTATGAGATACAGGTTTTCTAACTTCTTCACCTTTTTCGTAACATATTTCTATAAGTTTAACAACAGCATCTTCTACAGGGTCATTACACTCGTCTTTTATAATACCATATATTACATTTCTTTCATCTTCTGGTAATTGTATATCTAAATCAAATTGTTTACCTTTTTCGATAAAACCATTAACTTCTACAACAGGACATTTCTTTGTGATATCCATTTCCATAAAATCATTTCCTTTCATTTATACATAAGCATTTGAATTAATAAGAAGATTAATTCCTAGTATTCATAATGCATTAATATATATTATTAAAAATTATGAAAATATGTGATGAAAATTATTGAAAAATAATTGATTTTATGGTATAAAAGTTATATATTTAAAAGTCAGAAAATAAATCAAGTTTTCTAAAACTACATAAGAAAGGAAGAATGTAAAATGTCAGAAAATAATAAAGCAAAATCATCTGAAAAAGTAACAGAAAAAATACACACAAAATTAAAGAAAGTAGATAAATCAAAATTATTTGGTAAAATATTAGCAGGAATACTTGCTGCAATGATGATATTAGGAATAGCAGCAACATGTATATATGCTATAATAAGTATGATACAATAGGAGTATTATATGATTGAAAGTAATATAATTTTAAACAATAATTTTTGGGTTAATATGGAAAATTACATCCAAACACTACAAAACAACCCTTTTAATTTAATAATGTTTATATTAGATATATCCATTGTTATTTTAGTATTAATAAAAGTATTTAAAATTGTAAAAGAATCCAGAGCTTGGCAATTATTAAAAGGAATACTTTTGTTAATAGTAATTGTAGCAGTAAGTTCAATATGCCATTTGTACATATTAAACTATATGCTAACATCACTTATGACATATGGAGTAGTATTTATAGTATTATTTCAACCAGAACTTAGAAGAGTTTTAGAACAGCTAGGTAGTAATAAAATAGCAAAATTCTTTGGATTAGACAAAAATTTTGCAACAAAAACAAAAGAAGATATTTATAAAGTAGCAATTGCAACATCTGAGCTAGCAAAAGATAAAACAGGAGCATTAATAGTAATTGAAAGAGACATAAAAATAAAAGACATAATATCAACAGGAATAATAATGGATGCAGAAATATCCCCACAATTATTAGTAAATATATTTACACCAAAAACTCCATTACATGATGGAGCAGTTGTAATAAGTGGAGGAAGAATCAAAGCTTCTGCATGTATGCTTCCACTTGCAAATGATAATGATATTGCAAGAGAATTAGGAACTAGACATAGAGCAGCTATTGGTATTTCTAAAGAATCAGATGCAATAGCAATAGTTGTATCAGAAGAAACAGGGAAGATATCTATAGCAAAAGATGGAACTTTAATAGCAGATGTTCAAGAGGACACTTTAAAGAAGATATTAATAAAAAATATAATAACAAAAAGGTTAAATGAAACAAGAAGTGGTAAAAGAGAAAAATTAAAAAAGATAAAAGAAGACATCAAGAAGAAACTGCCATAGGGGACGGAGAATTTTGCCATAGGGGACGGAGAATTTTGGCAATATTTAGAAAAATGACCGTAGGAGCACCGTTTGTGGGAATACCTACGATAAATTTGGCACAGCCAAATTTAACTGGGCTCGAAGAGAGCTGTGACACCACTGTGCAATTTTGAATACTGGATTATAAAGGAGTAATTATGAAGACAGTAATTATAGGAGGAGGACCTGCAGGAATGTTGGCAGCAATAAAATCAGCAGAAGAAGGAAACTCTGTAACCATATTAGAAAAGAACAATAATCTAGGAAGAAAAATGTTAATAACAGGAAAAGGTAGATGTAATATAACAAGTTCACTTGATATATCAGAATTCATAAACAATACACCAGGTAATGGTAGATTTCTATATAGTGCATTTGATAACTTCAATAATAAAGATATAGTACAACTATTAAAAGAAGAGGGATTAGAAGTAAAACAAGAACGTGGAAATAGGATTTTTCCTGTAACAGACAATGCAATAGATGTATTAAATGCACTATTAAGAAGAATGAGAAAACTTAAAATCGACATAAAGACAAATGCAAAGGTAAACAAAATAATAGTAAAAGACAATAAAGCAATAGGAGCAATATATAATGAAAAAGAAAAACTATATGCTGATAAAGTTATACTAGCAACAGGAGGATTATCATATCCCAATACAGGCTCAACAGGAGATGGATACAAAATTGCAAAGGAATTAGGTCATACAATAAACAATATAAAAGCATCACTTGTTCCACTAGAAATTTATCAAAAAGATGAATGCAAAAAAATGCAAGGATTAAGTTTAAGAAACATAGGAATTAAAATCACAGACTCTGAGAAAAATAAATTAATTTATGAAGACTTTGGAGAAATGTTATTTGCACATTTTGGTGTGTCAGGGCCAGTAATCATAAGCTCATCAGCACACCTAATAAGATATAAAGATATAGAAGAACTTTTGAAGAACAAAAGAATAATTCTATCAATAGACTTAAAACCAGCGCTAACAAAAGAAAAACTAGATGACAGAATTCTAAGAGATTTTAATGACTTAAAAAATAAACAAGTAAAGAATAGTCTAGATAAGCTATTGCCACAAAAAATGATACCAGTGATATTAGATAGACTAAATATTGATAAAAATAAACAGGTAAATGAGATAACAAAAGAAGAAAGACAAAAAATAGTAGAAATATTAAAAAGATTCGAGCTGACAATTTCTGGATTTAGACCAATAGAAGAAGCAATAATAACAGCAGGAGGAATATCAGTAAAAGAGATAAACCCTAAAACTATGGAATCTAAGATAATAGAAAATTTATACTTTGCAGGAGAAATAATAGATGTAGATGCGTATACTGGTGGATTTAATTTACAGATAGCGTATTCAACAGGTTATACAGCTGGAGGAAGTGCCATAGGGGATGGAGAATTTTGGCAATTATTTAGCAAAAAGGTTCCATTTAATGAAAAAAGGTGTTAATATATATAAGGGGCTAATAGGAAGGACGGAATTTGTATGCCTAGAAAGCCAAGAAATAATATAAAAACACCTTTTATTCATGTTATGACGCAAGGAATAAATAAGAGTTATATTTTTAATGAAGATAGAGATATAAAATATTATATTAGTACTATGTATAATATTAAAGAAAAATACAGTATAAAAATAATAGCATATTGTATTATGAATAATCATGCTCATATATTAATAGAGACAAACGATGTGGATAATCTAAGTAAATATATGCAGTGTTTGAATACGAAATATGCAGTTTATTATAATAAGAAATATAAAAGGATAGGATATGTTTTTCGAGATAGATACAGAAGCGAAGAAATACTTAGTGAAAATCATTTAAATAATTGTATACAATATATTTATAATAATCCTATAAAAGCTAAAATTTGTAAAAAAGCAGAGGAGTATCCTTATTCTAATTATAAATCTTCAAAATTAGAAATAAAAGGATCTATAGAAAAATATAAGTTTATGGACATAGAAGAAGAAGATGGACAAATAATAAGAGAATATATGAGTAAAAAAAATCTGAAAATCGATAATTTATTAAAGAATAAGATAGATTTAAGAAAAATGGTAAGTTATTTAAAAAATGAAGAAAAAATTTCTTATAGGAATATGGAAAAAGAATTAGGGATAAGTAGAGAAACATTAAGAAAGTCAATTAAATAATTGCCAAAATTCTCCGTCCCTATTGGCAAAAAGGGGAAATTAATCATGATAGAAAATTTTAAAACAATAAAACATGATAGTTGTGAAGAAATTGTAGAAAAAAAGTCCAGATTTATTGCAAATCTTATATATGTAGAAAATGAAGAAGATGCACTAAACAATATTAAAGAAATAAAGAAAAAATATTATGATGCGAGACATAATTGTTTTGCATATAGAGTATTAGAAAACAAAAACATCATACAAAGAAGTAGTGATGATGGAGAACCTAGTGGTACAGCAGGATCACCCATATTAAATATATTAGAAAAAAACAATATAGTAAATGTCTTGGTAGTAGTAACTAGATACTTTGGAGGAATTCTATTAGGAACAGGTGGACTAGTAAAAGCTTATTCAGAAGCGACAATAAAAGGCATAGAAAATAATGAACTCATAGAAAAAGAATATGGATATGAAGTAAAGATTTCTGTACCATATACATCAATGCAAAAAATAGAATATTTTTTAAAAATAAATAAGATTTCAATAATAAATAAGGAATTTTTAGAAAAGGTTACTATTTTTGCAGACCTTACATATCAGGATTATGAAAAAATAACAAAAGAACTTCCAAAAAATGTTATTCGAAATTTGGAGATTAAAATTGAAAAAGAGAAATTTATATCGAAAAAGATAGTAGAATAAGCACTTTAATAAAAATAACTTGAAAAATTTTCCAAAAGGTATTGCATTGTAAAATAAAAAGTACTATAATCGGAAATGTAAAAATTTTACAAATTAAAAATACTTAGGAGGAATTAAAAGTGAATGAGAAAATTTCGATTTTGATAGCAGATGATAATGCTGAATTTGCTAAAACATTAAAAGGTTATATTGAAAAAGAGGAGGATATGGAAGTCATAGGACATGCTAAAGATGGTAATGAAGCAGTAAAAATGATAGAAAATGCACAACCAGACATTGCACTATTAGATGTAATAATGCCACACTTAGATGGACTGGGAGTATTAGAGAAGACACAAGAATTAAATATATCTAAAAAGCCGACATGTATAATGTTATCAGCAGTAGGACAAGATAAAATAACACAAAGAGCACTTGAGCTAGGTGCAAACTATTACGTAGTTAAGCCCTTTGACATAAATTTATTAGTAAAAAGAATAAAAGAAATTAAAAATTACAAAGTATCACCATTTAAGATGGGAACACCATCAAGAGAAATAAAAGCTCCATACATAGACATAAGAGAAAGAGGAGGAAATGACAAAGACAACTTAGAAGCACTAGTTACAAATGTAATACATGAAGTTGGAGTACCAGCACATATAAAAGGATATCAATATTTAAGAGAAGCAATCATGATGGTAATAAATGATATTGAAGTAATTAATCAGATTACTAAACAATTATATCCAGAAATTGCAAAAAAATTTAACACCACCCCATCAAGAGTAGAAAGAGCAATACGTCATGCAATAGAAGTAGCATGGGGAA
>CAPZDM010000062.1 GCA_948745425.1 uncultured Clostridia bacterium | reverse complement strand
ATGAAATAAATACAGCTTTAACAGAAGAATATGGAAAACCTATCTATCATTATCATTTGCATGTTGTGGCACTCCCTGTTGTAAGAAAAGAAGTAAAGTGGACAAAAAAGTGTAAAGATAAATCGCTAATTGGAACTACAAAAGAAGTAATAAATCAAGTAAGTCATAGTAATAAATGGAAATCAGAACATCAATTAGATAATCAAGGAAAACCTGTATATAACAAAAAAGGAAAAGCAGTTTTAATAAAATCATATAGCTTGTTACAAGACAGATTTTTTAAATATATGTCTGATAGTGGCTATAAAGACTTTATTCGTGGTGTAAAAGGTAGTAATCAAGAACATTTAGATGACTTACATTTTAAAATAAAAAAAGATATTGAAAGGTTAGAAAACATTACAAATAAAGTTGAAGAAAAGGAAAATTCCTATAATTCTTATATGAAATATGACAAGCAAATTGAAAATATTTCAAACTTAGGAAAGCAAAAAAGATTTTCTAAAAAGATTGAATTAGAACAAGAAGATTACGAAAGTTTAACTCAATATGCTAAAAAAGGAATTGTTGCAGATAAAGAAATATATGAACTAAATAGCAGAATTGATAATTTAAGAAATGCAGTAGACAAGTGGAAATCTCTATATGATGATATTGTAGAAAAAACAAAAGATTATTTCCATGCTATAAAACTTGCACCACAAAAAGTTACAAATTTCTTTAAAGGTCTATTTGCTAAAGAAAAGCAAGATGAATTAGAAAGGCAACGATTTGAACAAGAAAAAATACAAGCTGAAAGAAAAGCTCGTGAAGAAGCAAAAGAAAAAGAAAAACTTGAAAAGCAAAAATTAAAGAACTCTCCTGAATACAAGAAAAGGAGGGCTAACAGAGATGCAAGATAATATAGTTTATAGATTAGAGTTAACAAATGAAGAATATGAATATGTAGAAAATCTAAAGAAAGAATATTACGAAGAATTAAGAAAAATGACTAAAGAAGAAAGATTGCAATATTTTAGAGATAACTATTGTAATGAGCAAAAATTGAACTTTGAAAAAGAAATAAACGGTACAATATACAAAGTAAATACTCACTTTGATGTAAATGCTGAAGAAAGTATTTTAAATAAATTTTTTAGACTAACAAAAAAATCTTAAGAATCACTTGAAGTATAAAAACGAATATGGTATTATGTGAACACTACAAATTAAAACTTTATAACACTTTATATCTTATTCGGCTGTCTAAAGGAAAGGAGTTGTTATGGGACAGTCAAATAACGAAAAAATAACTGCTTTATATTGCCGTTTATCAAAAGATGATGAATCGGCAGGAGAAAGCAATAGTATTAAAAATCAAAAATCAATTTTAAGTAAATATGCTAAAGATAATAATTTTATCAATACTAAATTCTTTGTAGATGATGGTTATTCTGGAACAAGTTTTACAAGACCTGCTTTTATGGAGTTAATGGAACTTGCAGAGCAAGGAAATATTGGAACAATTATAGTAAAAGACCATTCTAGACTTGGTAGAAATAGACTTATAGTTGGTCAATTATTAGAAGAAGATTTTGTTAGACTAAATATTAGATATATTGCTATAATGGACAATATTGATACTGATAAAGGTTTAGATGATTTCTTACCTATTCAGGACTGGTTTAATGAAATGCATGCTAAAAACACAAGTCAAAAGGTTAGAGCAGTATTTAAAAATAAAGGCAATTCAGGTGTTTCTATTACAAGTTGTCCACCCTATGGTTATTTAAAATCTCCAGAAGATAGTACTAAATGGATAATTGATGAACCAGCTGCAAAAATTGTAAGAAAAATCTTCAACTTATGTATTAGTGGTTTCGGTGCGACACAAATTGCTAAAATTTTAAAAGATGAAAATACAATGACACCAACTGAATACAAACAAAGCATAGGATTAAAAACTAACACTAATTTACCAGAAGTTAAACATTTTTGGAGTGCTAGGACAGTAAGTTGTATTTTAGATAGACAAGAATATATAGGAGATACTGTAAACTTTAGAACTGCTAGAAAGTCTTTTAAGGATCATACTAAGGTTCATTTTCCAAAAGAACAATGGAAAATATTTAAAAATACTCATGCTCCTATTATTGATGAAGAAACTTGGAATACTGTTCAAAGGATTAGAAATGGTAAACGAAGAACGACTAAAACAGGCAAATCAAGTATTTTCTCTGGTCATTTATTTTGTAAAGAATGTGGAGCTAAACTTTATTATTGTACTGCTAATAATTTTACACCAGCTAAAGACTTTTATAGATGTTCAAATTATAAGAATAACTCTACACATTCTTGTACTAGCCATAATATAAAAGATATTATTTTAAAAGAATTAGTGTTAGATAATATAAAACAAGTAATATCTTATATTTCTTCTTATGAAGATTTATTTATAAAAGAAAAATTAGATGCTTCACTAGAAGAACAACGAAAAGAAGATGTTTCAAATAAAAAATTATTATTACAATATGAAAAACGAGTAAAAGATATTGATAATTTAATACAGCATATTTATGAAGATAACATTTCTGGAAAAATTACTGATGAAAGATTTGCTACTTTATCATTAAACTATGAAAAAGAACAAAAAGACTTAAAAGAAAAAACTAATAAATTAGCTACTACTATTGATAAAACTAAACAAGAAGAAATTAATTTAACAGCTTTTATTGATAAAGTTAAAAAATATACTGAAATTAAAGAACTAACACCAGAAATTGTAAATGAATTAATTGACAAAATATATGTATATGAAAAAATCAAGTTGAATGGTAAGAAATATCAGCAAATAGACATTTACTATGCAGGAGTTGGAATAATAGGTATTCCATTAACTGAATATGAATTTGAAAATGCCTTTCAGCAAAGTATTAAAAATACAAAAACAGCATAGCTTTCAAACTATACTGTAAACCTCAAAGGAGTACTTTACCAATAAATGTCCTTATTGGAAGTACTCCTTACTGATTGATTTTCATATCTACCTGTTCTATAAAAAGTTCGAACAGAAACGTCGTTGGAGCGGGTAGCGAGAATCGAACTCGCGCTATCAGGTCGGAAGCATGACATTCTACCACTAAATTATACCCGCATATCAATATTATTATATATTATATAAATGCATTTTGCAAGAATTATCTGTATAAAAATACCTGTAATCGTATATATATATTGCTTGTGCAAAGGTAAATTTAATGATATAATAGGAGCATATTAATAAAAGGAGTAATTATGGAGGAACATAAATTTAAATCAGGTTTTGTATCAATAATAGGTAGAACAAATGTAGGGAAATCTACACTAATAAACTCTTTGGTAGGAGAAAAAATAGCAATTATGACGAATAAGCCACAGACAACTAGAACTGCAATAAAAGCAATAATAAATAGAGAAAATTCACAAATAGTAATAATAGATACACCGGGAATTCATAAACCAAAAACTAAATTAGGAGAAACAATGAATGATACAGCATTTGGAGCAACATCAGACGTTGATGTTATTCTATTTATAATTGAAGCGACAAGTAAAGATATAGGACCAGGGGACAGGAAAATATTAGATAAAATAAAGCAAGCAAATAAGAAGACGATTTTAATCATAAATAAGATAGATTTAGTAAAAAAAGAAGATTTATTAGCATTAATCAAGTTATATTCAGAAGAATATGAATTTTCTGGAGTATTACCAATATCAGCATTAAAAGGAGGTAGTACAGGATTAGTATTAAATGAAATTGAAAAAAACCTTAAAATAGGACCAGCTTTTTATAATACAGAAGAATATACAGACCAGACAATGAGACAATTAGTAGAAGAAACTATAAGAGAAAAGATATTGAAATTATTAAATGACGAGATTCCACATGGAGTATATGTTGAAGTAGATAAAATGAAATTATCAAAATCAAGAGTTGATAATAAACCATTTTATAATATAGAAGCTACAATTTTCTGTTTAAGAGAATCACATAAGGGAATAATAATAGGGAAAGGTGGACAAATGTTAAAAAAGATAGGAACTTATGCAAGAGAAGACCTTCAAAACATGTTTGGAATAAAAATAAATTTAAAAACATGGGTAAAAGTAAAAGAAGACTGGCAAGACACAGAAACCATAATAAAAAGATTTAAATTAAATAATAAAAATAAATAAAAAACAGAATAAAAATAAGAAAAAATACAAAAGATAAAATTAAAGGGAGAGTGATTACAATGTTAAAAGATATGGCATGGAATACCTTTAAAAATACAGGAAACATAGATACCTTTTTAGAATTTATAAAAATAAAAGATATAGAACAAAATTTAGGTGAAATAGATGGGAATAATAAAAACTAAAGGAATAGTCTTAGTTGAAAGTAATATGGGAGATTCTGATAAGATGATTACATTATTAACACCAGGACTCCGGAAAAATCGGATGTGCCGCAAAAGGAGCAAGGAGACCTAAAAGTGCCCTTCTTGCTGGCACTCAATATTTATGTTTTGCAGACTATATACTGTATGAAGGAAATAATACATATAACATAAATTCTTGTGATATTATTGAGGTATTTTATAATTTGAGAACTGATTTAGACAAACTGGAATGTGCAGCAAATATCACTAGAATAGTAAATGATATTGCAACAGAAAATGAAAATAATTATAGAACTTTGCAATTATTGCTAAACACATTATACATAATATCTGAAACAGAAATCGATAGAGATTTAATTACAAGTATCTTTAAAATGAGATTAACTTTGATATTAGGATATACACCACAAGTAGAAAAATGCGTAATGTGTGGAGCAAAAGAAAACATAACACACTTTAGTATAAAAGATAATGGATTTAAATGCGAAAATTGCAGTAAAAAAGACACAGGAGCAATTAAAATGAGTGCAGGAACAAGAGATGGAATAAAATACACAATAATAGCACCAGCAAAAAAGCTATTTGGATTTAATATAAAGCAAGAATGCATACAAGAATATAAATTAATTTCCAAAATATATTTAAATGAAAAATTAGAAAAAGAATATAAATAACTTGTAAATAAGGATTCCGTAAGGGATTCTTATTTTTTATATAAAATGTAACAAAAAAGATAACGAAATTTAATAAAAAAGCACGAAACATAAAAAACTAACTTCCGTAAGGACTTAGAAATTAGTCGAAAATTGGAAAGAATTGGAGTATTGAAAAACAAAAATAAATAATTTAAGATTAATATAATAAATACTTAAATTTAAAACATTTATGAAAGTGAATTTAAAAATAATAAAATTATGTACTATTCACTATTAACACTAAGGAGGAGCACATATGAAATATAGCAAAAAATATCTAAAGAAAATCAAGAAAAGAATACTAAATTGTATATTTGGTATAACAATGATTTTAATGTTAATCGCAGGAGGCAGATTAGCAGATATTTCTGTGCCAATAAATAAGGCAAAACTAAAGAATTTATCAACAAGAATGGAAACAGAAGAGAATAAAACGACATTAATAAACCAAGAAGATAATCAGAATTCAACATATTCAGAGAAAGAATTATCAGATACAAGTGAAGTAAAACTAAGCATTAGGCAAGAATACATAAAAATAGGTGAAACTTTAGATATAGATGTTGTAGGGGAAGTGGCTACCTCTGCCCAAGAAGGATACACATGGACATCATCAAATGAAGATGTAGCAACAGTAGATTCAAATGGAATAGTAATGGGAAGAGGAATAGGACGCACAACAATAACAGCATATAACCCTGAAAATGGATTAAAAGCAAAAGCAATAATAAATGTATATAGAAATACAGAAGGAGCAGTAACAGTACCACAAGTAGCATCAGGAGAAGGCTTTACAGTAGTATTAAAAGAAGATGGAACAGTGTGGAGTACAGGAACAAATGACTCTGGACAACTAGGAGATGGAACAACTACAAATAGAAATAAACTAGCACAGGTAAAAATAGATGAAAATACATACTTAAAAGATATCAAGAAAATATCAGTAGGATATGCACATGTAGTAGCCTTAACCTTAAATGGAGAAGTATATGCATGGGGATCAAATAATGCTCATGGAAATACAGGTCGACTAGGTTTAGGAGACAGCTCAAATAGACTATATGCAACAAAAGTAAAAGGAGAAGAAGGAGTTGGACATATAGAAAATATTATTGATATAGCTTGTGGAGATTATAATACATATGTACTTAACTCTAGAGGAACAGTTTTTGGGTGTGGAACTAATATGTATCATGATATTAATGATAGTTCTACCCTTAGAATATTAAGTCTGACAAGAGTAACAAAAATGGAAGATATGATAGAAATTACAGCAGCAAATTGTGATGTAGGAGGAATTAAATCCAATGCAGAAGTATGGGTAAAGGGATGTAATTCTATGGGAGTGTTAGGTAATGGAACAACATCATTCAATGATATTAATTTAGCAGGAACAGACATAAATGAAATCAGATTATATGGATGGTCAGCAGTAATACTAAAGGAAGATGGAACAATTTATACAACAGGAGGAAATAATATAGGGCAATTGGGATTAGGAGATACAACTGATAGATGTACATACACACAGGTAAAATACGAAAATGGAGAAATTGCAAAGGCGAAATCCATATCAGGTAGTTATCGAAGCTTACAATTTATAGGAGAGGATGGAAAAGTATATGTAGCAGGATATAATGGAAAAGGACAATTAAGTAATGGAACAGATATTGATAAAACCTATCCAATAGCAATGCAAAATGAAGATGGAACAGAAGTGATAGACTGTTTATCATTAATGTCAGGAGGATACTCTTTTACAAACAATATACCTCTAAACATGGGAATAATAAAAAAAGATGGAAGCATATGGATATCAGGGGATAACACATATGGACAAATAGGGAATGGAACAAATGAAAGTACAAAATATTTAACACCTATGAGCTTGACAACAATGCCTTATTTAGAAAAAATAGATATGCAAGTAGGAGAAACAAGAACATTAACAGAGCAAGAACTTACAATTATAAAAGAATACGTAAATGTATTTGGAAAAGGAAAAGAAGAAAACACATTAGTAGAAAAAGCAGAAATATTAAATACCAATATTGCTACATATGAAAATGGAACAATAGAAGCAAAAGTAACAGGAGAAACAACGTTAAAATTAGAAAGCGATGAAGGAATAGTATTAAATATACCAGTAACAGTAGTAAGTGATGATGCAGCAATAGAACTAGTAGAAGTAAATGATATATTAAGAAATCCAACAAAAGAAGATAAAAATATATATGAAGCAGGAATCTCAAAACTATCAGAAACAGCCAAAATAAGAGTAAAAGCAAGAAGTAAATATGGAATAGTAAAAATAGGAGAAAATGCAGGAACAGCAAGTGAGCAAACAGTAACAGTAAACTTAAGTTTATCAGAAGAAAGAATAACAATACCAGTAGAAATAACAGCATCAGATGGAGTAACAGTAAAAGCATATAGCATAACACTAATAAGGCAATCAAATGAAACAGGACTAGACAAGGTAATAGTAAATAGTGTAGAAATAGAAAACAAAAACAATGTATACTTATATTATCTAGAACAAGAAGAAAAAGATGCAAATATAAAAATAATAGCAAAAGATAATAACGCAAATATAGTAGTAGGAGACCAAAGTGGAATAGGTAATTTAGAATTTGACGAACACTTAGGAGAAGACACAAAAAGAATAACAAAAACAATAAAAGTAGTAGCAGAAGATGGAAGAACAGCAGAATATACCTTAATAATATCAAGAAAGAATGAAATAACAGGAGAAGCAATACCTAAAATAGTAGGAGGATCACAGCATTATATAGCATTAAAAGCCAATGGCTCAGTATGGGGGTGGGGATTAAATGAAGACGGACAACTAGGAATAGGAAATAATCTAAATCAACTAGAGCCTGTAAAAGCAAAAGCAGAATTAGACGATGGAACAATAGAAGAAATAACAGATGCAATAGATGTAGCAGCAGGAACATATCATACATTAGTATTAAGAAAAGATGGAACAGTATGGGCAACAGGAGATAATGAAAAAGGACAATTAGGAGATGGAACTGACTCAAAATCTAATATGTTCCATAAAGTGAAGCTAAATAATGAAGGGGATTATTTAGAGAACATAGAATCAATATCAGCAGGAGGAAAAACATCATATGCTTTAACAAAAGATGGAGAAGTATATGGCTGGGGATGGGACTATTATGGGCAATTAGGAATAAATGGAAGGTATGGAAATGAAGTGTATCCAATAAAAATACCAAATGTATCTAATATTGTACAGATATCAGCAGGAAACATGTATGTAATAATGCTAGATTTAAATGGAAGTGTATGGGGTATAGGAGAAAATGAAAGTGGACAACTAGGATTAGGTTATGCAGTAGGATATATTGGAACAGCAAAACAAATGAAAACAGAAGATGGAACAGAAATACTATATGGAGTAAAAGAAATATCAGCAGGAGATTATCATGCAGTAATATTAAAAGAAGATGGAACAGTATGGAGTACAGGAAAAAATGATTATGGACAATTGGGAGTAGGAAGTAATGTCGTAAATGCTAATCTATACCAAGTAAGAATAAAAGAAGCTGAAGATGAAAGAGAGGCAGAATATGTAACAGGCGTAAAACATATACAGGCAGGAGGAGATGTAACATATATTTCAAGACAAAAGACAAAAGAAGGTAAAAATGCAGGAATGTATGTAATGGGATATAATAGGAATGGAGGATTATTCACACAAGATACAGAAGATAAAAATATAGCTATTCCAGTAGAAGGTGATAAAGATATTATAACAATGGCACCATTGAAAGAAAGTAATGGATGGATTGGACAAAGTCTTGGAGGAGCAATAGTAGATCAATATGGAAAAGTATATACAGTAGGGGAGAATACATATGGACAACTAGGAAATGGGACACTTGACAAATCAATAATACCAATATGCATAGATGGAACAAGAATGGAGGTAATGCCAGAAGAAATTACATACAAAAACATAGGAGAAAACACAAAGAGAATCACATGTAAAATGACAGTTGGATTTAATTTATTAATGGATGAAGAAAAAGAAAGAAAATATACATTTACATCAAATAATGAAAAAATAGCAACGGTAGACCAAACAGGAAAAGTAACAGCCATAGGAGAGGGAACAACCACAATAACAGTAAGAGAAGTAGACACAGGAACTGAAAAAGAGATTCCTGTAAATGTAATAGTAGAAAAAATACAACAGATAATAGGGCAAATAACAACGGAAAACCTAGAAGGAAAATACACAGCAACAGTAAAACTAT
>CAPZDM010000061.1 GCA_948745425.1 uncultured Clostridia bacterium | reverse complement strand
ATACCTCCACTACGGACTTTCACCGATTAACTAAACGACATGCCCGTCGCACTTGTAGAGAACGGGCGATTAATAATCGCCCCTACAACGTATATTTATAATTTTGTATAAATTTTAAAACATATAATCCTCACCACACCCCCCAATTTGTTTTGAAATGTTTTGTAATAAATGATGAAATCAGTGCGAGTAAAGATTTACACAAATTGACTTTTCGCTGAAAGTTTGGTACAATATTAGTGTAACTGATGAATGGTAGAGTACCATTCTTTTAACTTTGTTTAACAGTCATTTTATAGAATGACAGAAAGGTATGTTTTATGAGCATTAACGGTTTTTTTAACAAGTTTTTGCATTACATGAAATTGTGTGATGACGATTTCGAGGAGAATAAAGTATACAATCTTACCATTGACTTCGATAACCCTACCTCTCTCCCTGATGGTGGATTTATAATTTACATTGTTAGCGATGATAGGGTGTTTTCGCATCCTAGTGTAGGATTTATAGCTATCTCAAAGGATTATGAACCCTCTGTTATTATGTCGAGTAAATGGGTTTTGGATGATGACCTCAAATTAAATCTAGTAAAGGTGTTAACCAAATTTTGCAACGCACTTAAAGCTTAACTCGATAATCACCAACACATGACCCACCCCAAATATAAAACCTTGTGTTTTATATTTGGGGCATTTGTCATTTCATTATCTAAATAATGTAGATATATGATACATTATTGTTGTAGTTGCCCAAGCTAATAATATTTGAAATAATGTTAATTTTATTGTAAATTTGTTTAATATGGAAACATATTTTATTATAATTTTAAAGTGATAAATCGATTTACATAAATTGACTTTTTGCTAGAAATTTGGTATAATATATATAACTTTGAATGGTAGAGTACCATTCTTTAAACTTTGTTTCAAGGTCGTCTTATTGGATGACAGAGAGGTGTACATATGAGCATTTTAAAAAAAGCATTTGACAAATTTATTGATCTGATGTCCTTACACGAATACTCAGATGATAAAGAGGATGTTGAAGAGGATGTTGACACATGCAATAATTGTGATGACACATCAGATGATGGATTCTTCGATGATAATGAGGAGGATGATTACATTGACACATGCAATGATTGTGATGATGTGTCAAATGCTGAAATTCTATCTGCAGTGATGAAAGCCAATGAAATTATTGGAATTAGCATCATCGATTCTGATGGACACTCTAGATTCTTGCTTTGTGGACAGCATAATACTTATTCTGTTTTGGGACAATAAACATGTAGTCTCTCAACCACTAAGAATTCACAAAGTACAGTTTAGTACTTTGTGAATTCTTTTCTATGCTCTAAATTGTAACCTCTAAATTCTAAATATCTGATATATAATTGTTGTAACTGTCCATGCTAATATCATTTGAAATAATATTAGTTTTATTGTAAATCTATTAGACTTGGTTTCATTTTTTATTGTCGCCATTGCCCCAATACATGGAACATATAATAAGCAAAATAACATTAGGCAAATTGCGTTTAGCGAGCCAAATCCTACTATGTTTAATGCTGAATATAATTCTGTACTTTTAGAAGCTATTTCTATACCATATAATACATTTATACTTGATACTACTACCTCTTTTGCTGCAAGCCCTGATATTAGTGCTACTGCTATTTGCCAATAACCTAGTCCTGCTGGTTTTAATACTGGTACTAATATTTTTCCAATTATTGCTCCAAAACTTTCTTCTGCATTTTCTACAAAGCCAGTTGGTCCAATATTTAATACTCCCCAAAGTATAATTGAGGCAATAAATATTATTGTTCCTGCCTTTTCTAGATAGTCTTTAACTTTATCTGATACGTATTTTCTTACACTTGTAAAGTCTGGCATTTTATATTCTGGTAGTTCTACAATTAACTTTTCTCTCCTAGATTTTTTATCTATCTTTTGAGTTATAATTCCTATTATTATTGCAATAGAAATACCTATTAAATACATACTTAATGAAGCCAAAGCTCCATATTTTCCAAAGAACATGCTAGAAAATAAAACATATATTGGGATTTTTGCACTACATGACATACATGGTATTAACATTATTGTTCTTTTTCTGTCTTTTTCACTTTTTAAAGTTCTTGTTGACATTATAGCTGGTACTGAACATCCAAATCCTAGTATCATTGGAATACATGCTTTTCCTGATAAACCTAATTTTTCCATTATTCCATTCATTACATAAGATACTCTCGCCATATATCCACTGTCTTCTAAAAAAGCTAAACATAAGAACAATATAAAAATATTAGGTAAAAATGTTAATATTCCTCCTACTCCTGATATTATTCCTTCTATAATTAAAGAGGTTACTGCTTTACCTGCACCTATTTCTTGTAATATGTATAGCACTTTATCAGAAAACATTTCTAGTGCTAGTTCAAAATATCCTTTTATGAAATCTCCTACTGTAAATGTTAATAAAAATACTAATCCCATTATTAGTATAAATATTGGTAGCCCTAATATTTTATGTGTTAATATTTTATCTATTTTGTCTGTATTTTGTTCTCTTTCTTTTTTATTTTCTATACAATGATTAACTATTTGTTCTATATAATCATATTTTTTTGTTATTTCTTGTTCATTATCTATTTTTACTTTAATATTATCGCTTTTTTCTTTTGGTTTTATATTAATGGCTTTTTCTAAAAGTTCATCTAGCCCACTTCTGTTTTTTGCAGATATTGGAACAATTTTTACATTTAACATGTTTTCTAGTTTCTTTATGTTTATTTTCATTCCTCTTTTTTTTACTATATCCATCATGTTTAAAGCTAGAATTATAGGTTGTCCTGTTTCTATTAATTGTAATGCTAAGTATAAATTTCTTTCTAATGATGAAGCATCTATAATATCTACTATAATATCTGCTTGTCCTGTTTCTATATATTCTCTTGATACTTGTTCTTCTATTGAATATGAGTTTAATGAGTATATTCCTGGTAAATCTGTTACATTTATCTT
The DNA here is from genome assembly GCA_948745425.1 of uncultured Clostridia bacterium. Classification (GTDB taxonomy): domain Bacteria; phylum Bacillota; class Clostridia; order TANB77; family CAG-508; genus CAKPSH01. The sequence continues at coordinate 6,817 of CAPZDM010000061.1, read as the reverse complement.
TAAATTATTATAATAAAAATCTCCTTCTTTTTTTTCTATTGTAACCCCTGGCCAGTTTGCTACTTTTAGATTTGCTCCAGTATAAGCATTAAATAGAGTTGTTTTTCCACAATTTGGATTACCTATAAAAGCAAGGTTTAAGGTCTTCATTTGATTTTTTCCTTTCATTATGTAAAATTTCTACATATATCGAATTTGAGATTTCTTTATCTATCCCTAACCTTGTTCCTCTTACTTTTATTATTATTGAACCATTTATTCTTTTATTTAATATTTCTATTTTCGTTCCTTTAATAACTCCTAATACTTGTAGTCTTGTTTTTGTTATATTATCTGTTTTTATTTCTTTTATTATATAGCTTTCTTTTGTTGTACCTTCTGATAAATTCAAAAACCTCATATTTTATATATATGCCATTTGAATTAATTTTATGATAATTATAGGGCACAGTGGTGTCATGTCTAATAGGCATTCCCTCAAACGGTGCCCCTACATCATTTATTAAAATTGAGGCATAGTTTCCCATGCCTCTAATATTCTATATAATTTTTTATTTCTTTTCAATTGATAATACTTTATATTTTGCAATTTCATTGTCTGGTAATTGTACCTCTACTACTTGATTTTTCTTTGCTCCTAATAAGGCTTTTCCTATTGGAGATTCATTTGATATTCTATTTTGTGATAAATCAACTTCTGTTGAACCTACTATAGTATATTCGAATTCTTCATCAAATTCCATGTCTTTTATTTTTACTTTATTTCCAACTTGTATTGTTTTGGTGTCTATTTCAGATTCGTTTATAATTTTTGCATATCTTAATTTATTTTCTAAATCTGCTATTTTAATTTCGTTTTCTGCTTGAGCATTTTTCGCTTCATCATATTCTGAGTTTTCAGATAAATCACCAAATCCAAGTGCAACTTTTATTCTTTCTGATATTTCACTTCTTTTTGTTGTCTTTAAATAGTCTAGTTCTTTCTCTATATTATTATATCCTTCTTGTGTTAATAATACTTCCTTGTTATCCATTGTTTTTCCTCCCTTAATGTAATATTGAATATAATATTACGCCAAATAATATGTTTTGTCAAGTATATTTTTATATTCTCCCTCTTTAATTTTGCCTTTACTTCCAATTAAACTTTTAATGGCAATTTTATCATTGATTATGTCTTGCTCTATACTTGCTATTTTATCATTTCTATATAAGTAACTTTCGTATAATTCTGTTTTTTCGAAATATTTAGTCCAATCTAATAGACTAATTATGCGATTTTCAAAGTCTATTTCATAAGAGTGAATATTTATTCCTGAAAACCTTTTTGAGTTTATATTTACTTTTTCTTTTAAATTAATTAGTATAGCATTATCATTTAATTTATATCTATTTATTTTATCTTCTTCAAAATCAAAATTAAATATTACATCTACATCTTGTAATCCTTTTCTCTTATTATTAGATATTTCTAATACTATACCTTTATTATAATATAGTTCTTCTTCTATAATATGAAATTTTTCTCGATGATTTGTTATGATTTTTATTTTATTACTTTTTTCAGTTAGTTCTCTAATATAATATGATATTAAATCATTATTTTCATTTGTAACAAGTGCTACTTTAAGTTCTTTTATATTTATGTTCTGGCAAGTTGAGATATATTCTAAAATCTGAACTACTAAAAACTTGAATAACCATCTTCCATCAGAAATTGGAATCTGTATACTTTCGATTTTTTCAATAAGTTCTACGTCTTGTTTTAGGTCTTTTCCTATTACAATACATGCACAGTTCTTCTTTTTTCTATTTATATATCTTAATAATAGTTTTTGCTTTATTTTTGATTTTTTGCCTTGTCCAGATATATATATTGCTCTCATTTATATCACCAATTAATGTATATGAAAAGATCTGTTTTTTTAGAAGTATTATATTATTTTTTAACTAATGATTTCTGCAAAACTAAGTTTATTACATCTTTCTAAATACTCCACTTACTTTTCCTAGTATTTGACAGTCTGGTACAATTATTGGATCCATCGTTTGATTTTCTGGTTGTAATCTTATATGGTCATTTTCTTTGTAGAAAGTTTTAACTGTTGCTTCATCTTCAATTAAAGCTACTACAATTTGTCCATTTTCTGCTGCGTTTTGCTTTCTTACTAATATTAAATCTCCATCTAATATTCCTGCTTCTATCATACTTTCTCCTCTTACTTTTAGCATGAAACTTTCATTATTTCCTACAAAGTCTAAAGGAATAGGAAATGTTTCAGTTACATTTTCTACAGCAAGTATAGGTGCTCCAGCTGTAATTTTTCCAATTACAGGTACTTCTACTAATTCTCTTCCTCCATAGAAGTCTTTTGCTTCTGCTTTTCTCTTACCTACTGGCTCTCCTTTTGCATTTTTTATTAGTCTTAATGTTCTTCCTTTTTTATCTTCTTTTTTTATGTATCCTAGTTCTGTAAGTCTTGCCACATATCCATGAACAGTTGCTGTTGACCTTAACCCAACCTTTTTACCTATTTCTCTTACTGAAGGTGCATAACCGTTTTCTTCTATTTCTTTTTCGATATATTTTAGTATTGCTTTTTCTCTAGTATTTAAGTCTTCTGGATTTCTTCTTCTTTTCATATTTAATCTACTCCCTTTCTTAACATATAAATTCGTTTGGAAAAGAATTGTTGTAAATTCTTTTCCAAAACTTCCCCTCATTTTTAGTATTTTCTTACATACAAACATGTTTTTTGTATTTGATTGACTTAATGATAACATAAAGTTTTATATTTGTCAAACATTTTTTCGGATTTGTTTAATTTTTTTATTCTTTAGTATTTAAATCTATTTTTATATGTACATCTTTTAATTGTTTTTCATCTACTTTTGATGGCGCTCTCATTAATAAATCCCTTGCTCTTTTATTTTTAGGAAATGCTATTACTTCTCTTATATTTTGTGAATCTGCTATAAGCATTATCATTCTATCAACCCCTGGTGCTGCTCCTGCATGTGGTGGTGTTCCATATTGGAAAGCGTTATATAATGCACCAAATCTTGTTTTTACATCTTGTTCATTATACCCTGCTATTTCAAAAGCTTTTACCATTATTTCAGGATTATGGTTTCTTACTGCTCCTGATGCCATTTCATATCCATTTACAACTAAATCATATTGGTATGCTAATATTTCTAATGGGTCTTTATTTTCTAATGCTTCCATTCCTCCTTGTGGCATTGAGAATGGATTGTGATTAAAGTCTATTGTTCCTTCGTCTGATAGTTCATACATTGGAAAGTCTACTATAAAGCAACACTTATATACTCCTTTTTCTATTAAATCTAATTTATTTCCAAGTTCTATTCTTACAAGTCCTGCTATCTTTTGAGCTGTTTTAAATTCATCTGCTATAAAGAACATGCTTGAATTATTTTCTGCCCCATATTCATTTTGTAGTTTTTCTTTTATCTCATCAGTAATGAATTTCACTATTCCTCCTTGAACTAAACCTTCATTATCAATTTTAGTCCATGCGAGTCCTTTTGCTCCACATTCTTCTACTGCAAATTCAGTCATTTTATCAAAGAATTTTCTACCTTGTTCTGCACCATTTGGAACTACTATTACTTTTACTGTTTTATCTTTAAATGCATTAAATTCTGTTCCTTCAAATAATTTTGTTACATCTTGAATTATTAGTGGATTTCTTAAATCTGGTTTATCTATACCATATTTTTCCATTGCTTCTCTATATGGTATTCTTAAAAAATGTCCTTCATCAATTTTCCAATTTGTAAATTTTTTGAATATATGTGGTACTAATTCTTCTATTACATTGAATACATCTTCTTGTGTTGCAAATGCCATTTCAAAATCTAATTGATAGAATTCTCCTGGTGCTCTATCTGCACGTGGGTCCTCATCTCTAAAGCATGGTGCTATTTGAAAATATTTATTAAATCCAGATACCATTAATAGTTGTTTAAATTGTTGTGGTGCTTGTGGTAGTGCATAGAATTCTCCTGGGTTTAATCTACTTGGTACTAAATAGTCCCTTGCTCCTTCTGGTGATGAGTTTGCAAGTATTGGAGTTTGTATTTCATTAAATCCCATTTCATCCATTTTATCTCTTAATGCTTTTAAAACTTTAGAACGCAATAATATGCTTTTATGTAATTTTTCATTTCTTAAGTCTAAAAATCTATATTCTAATCTCAAATCTTCTCTTACGTCTTGTTCTGTATTAATTTCAAATGGTAAAATATTTTTGCATTTTCCTAAAACTTCTATTTTGCTTGCAACTATTTCTATATCTCCTGTTGACATTTTTCGATTTTTACTCGTTCTTTCTACTACTTTTCCTTCTACACTTATACAACTTTCCGTTGTATATTCTTTTGCTATTTCTTGCATTTTTTCATCATTTATTACTATTTGTGTAATTCCATCTTCGTCTCTTAAATCAATAAAAATCATTCCACCTAAGTTTCTTATTTTTTGGATCCAGCCTGCAAGTTTTACGTCTTGACCTATATTTTCTTTTCTTAGTTCCTCACAACTATATGTCCTATATTCATTCATTGTTATTTCATTCCCTTTCTTTGTTTTATGTGCATTATTTTATAATATTTATTTATAAAAATCAATATGCATACTAAATTGCAGTGCAAAAATTCAATGTGGGCACGTTGCAACGTGCCCCTACATTTAAATTTCTAAACTCTAAGTTCTAACTTACAACTTAAAATTGTATCCATAGTCCTGAATTTTTTAATTCGTTTACTTTTTGATTATGTTCTTCATTAGTTCTTGTGAAATATACTTTTCCATTTTTGTCTGCTACAAAAAATATGTAAGAAGTTTCATTTGGATTAATTGCAGCTTCTATTGATGCTAAACTTGTCATTGATATTGGTCCAATAGGTAATTTACCATTCATATTTGGTCCTCTTGTATTATATGGGTTTGATTTATTTATATCTGATGAATATAAATCTCTACTTCCCATTTCTATCTTAAATGCATAATATGTTGTTACATCACTTTGAATAGGCATATTTGTTTTTAATCTATTATAAATTACACTTGAGACATCTTTTCTGTCTTTATCAAAAACTGCCTCATTTTCTATTATTGATGCTATCGCTAGGATTTCATGTATAGAATATTTTGACTTTTCTATATCTTGTTTGTATGCACTTAACTTTTTGTCCATTTGATTTAATAATGTTTCAAATATTTTTTCTACTTTTACATCTTTGTTTTCAAATATATATGTATCTGGGAATAAATATCCTTCTAAAGGATAATAAATATCTTTATCTTTTACTTTATCTGTTATAAACCAATATTTCTCGACTAATGAATCAATATATTCCTCATCTTTCAATAACGAATATACATCTTCTTCTGTATTATTCGTTGTTTCTGCAATTTTACTTGCAACCCATCTCATATTTTTTCCTTCTACAAAGGTTATTGATATAGAGTCTTTTCCATTAAGTTTGCCTGTCTGCAAAGTTTTGGCAATTTCTTCTACTGATAAATTTTTTGTTAAATCATATGTACCTGCTTGAAAATTGGATATCTTATTTAATTTAACATATATCTTAAATGCTAACTCACTTTTTATTAGTCCCTCATCTTTTAATTTTTTTGCAATTGTAGATGAACCTGAGCCCATTGGTATTTCTAGATTATGTGATGTACTATCTTCTTTACTTACTGGACTTATACTTACACTATACCATGCAAATGCTGAAACTATTGCTATTATTATTAATGCTACTATTATTGCTACTATTATTAATACTCTTTTTGCCATTTTTATTACTCCTTTTTGTTAATATAATAAAATATATCATATTTTATTAAAAATGTATACAGAATTTTAAATTTTTACATGGAAATTTTTGTTAGACAATTATTGCAAATTTAGTGAAGGTGTTTTGTAATTTATAAATTAATTATCTTTTATATAATATTCATATCTTCTATATTATTAATTTCAAAATACTCCTTTCCTAATTCCTTTATTGTATTATTTTAGATATTTACTATTGATGAATCTAGTTCCTTCAACGATAGATTATTATTTCTCGCCTTAAACTAGGAAGCAAAACAAAAAAGCCCATTTTATGGGCTTTTTGTTTTGGCTCCTTTGCGTAGGACGTATTCGAAAACTCTAACGCAAAAAAGTTACTTATTTCCGTTTCAAAATCAGTTATAGCAATAGTTTGCAAGAAATGTACCCACAAATCGGTGTTTTTCGCCTATAACTATGTTTTTAATTTAACATAAAATTTTAGGTTTGGCAATACTTTTTTAAAAAGTTTATATTTTAATAACAGCTACTATTGCATTTTCTAATAATTCGTTATATTCTTCTTTCGCAATACTTAATATTTCAAACGATTTTAGCTGTTCTTTCATTTCAATAAATCTATGAATCTCTATATTTTTAAATCCTATTTTCAGCATAAATGAGTTTATATGTTCTATATCATTGAATCTGTCTTGTAAATCATTTCTTGAAGTAACTTGATTTAAGTTTTTATTAAAATCTGGTAAGCATACATTTTGCTTTTCAATAAACTTTTTAGGTGTAACATCGCAAGTAATCCATACTCCACCTTGTTTCTTTAATACATTATAAATATTTTTTGCCACAATTTCTTTTTCTTCAAATGTTAAGTATCTAAGTAAGCCTTCATTTATTATTGCTAATTCTTTATTTTTATCAAGAAATTCACTACATTTTTCAAAATCTGCATAGTTTAATGCATTACCACTTGTTATATGTAAATTGTT
>CAPZDM010000060.1 GCA_948745425.1 uncultured Clostridia bacterium | reverse complement strand
ACCTCCACTACGGACTTTCACCGATTAACTAAACGACATGCCCGTCGCACTTGAGGAAAAAGAGTCCAATGGACTCTTTTCTTTTAAATTTATTGTTTTATTTCATATTCACTAATATCTGGTTCTATAAAATCATGTTCTGCTACTGTGTTAAATTCATAAGTAGCATCTTTTAATGGCATTTTCTCAATTACTCCCTCTAAATTTTCTGCTTCCTGTGTTAGTGTATTTAGTGTAAGTCCTGTATTTTTACTTACATACATATTACATAAATAACGTGAGGATTGAATATAATAGCAATCTTCTCCATTATATATAGTACTTTCTACAGATGAATGTAATGCAAGTAATAAAAGATTGTAAAAATCCTCTGCTAATACATTAACTAAGCTCTGCGAAATGCCACCTATTGACTTTTTTTCATTTAGTTCTACTGTTTTATCATTTTCATTTATCTTATAAGTATTAACATCATATACCTCGTTTCCCCATTCATCAGTGCCAGTTTTATTTCCATACACTAATGATTTGGTTATTCCATTTTGTGTGATGTCTGTAAGCTCCACCTTTCTTTTTTCTCCTAAATTCCAAACTTCGTTTATAATAATTTCATCTTTAAAATGAATATATGATAGATAATGGTAATTTTCAGAATTTATATATTCTTTTGATTTATTAGATAAATTTGATAATATAATCATTTTTCTTGCCATATTCCCAACAAATATAACTAATATTACTAATAATATAATCAATAGAAATCTTAATCTATTCCTATATTTTTTAAAGTACTTAACAGCTTTTTTATCTTCGTCTGTAATATTAACTTTTAAATCTTTCTGCATATTTTCTAATGTTTGTTTACATTCACCACACTCTTTTAAATGTTCTTCAATAAACTTATTTGTTTCTTCATTTGCTAATCCGTCAATATAATTTGGTAATAAATCTTGAATAATTTTACAATCTTTCTTCTCTTTCATACCAATCAACCTCCTTTAATTTATTTTTCCCTCGATAAAATGTTACTCTAGCCCAGTTATCTGTTTTATTCAAAATAATTCCTATCTCTTTAAAACTTAATTCCCCTGTTATTCTTAAATATAAAACTTCTCTTGTTTTTTCATCTAGCTTTTGCATTTGCCTATATAATGACACTTTTTCATCATTTGAAATAACTTGTTCTTCTAATGTATTTAATGTTTGTATGTCAAATAGTGCATTTTCTCCCTCATTTATAAGTTTTTTATTTTTTCTACATTCATCATACCATATATTTTTAGCAATTTGACATAACCATACTGATATTTTGCATTCACCTTTATATGTATCAATTTTCTTAACTGCTCTATAAAAAGTTTCTTGTGTAAGTTCTTCAGAGATATCATAATTATGAGTTAAACAGAATAAATATTTGTTTACTATTTCAAAATATTTTTCGTATATTTGTTCAATATTCTGCATAACTTTTACCCTCCTTTGCATATATGACGTATGAAATTAAAATTCGTTACAAATTTTAGTAAATTTTTTGTTTTTTAATTTTGAGATTTTCGTTTTTTTAAATCTTGTCTCAATAAACTTAATCAAAACTTATCTAACTTTTTGATTAAGCTCACATAGTTATGGGTTAACGCTAAAGTTAAAGGAAGAGTCACAATTTTTTGCGACTCTTTAAATCTTTGATTATGCATATAAGCCTCTCTACTTATGACCTTCAGCTTATAATTTCACCCTTTCTACCATTCTACTTTTTAAACAAAGTTCTTTATAAATGTATTACGATGAATAGGGCATGGCCCTATTTCTTTTATTTTGGAGATATGTGCTGATGTTCCATATCCTTTATGCTTTTCAAAGCCATATTCAGGATATATTGCATCATATCTTCTCATTATTCTATCCCTTGTTACTTTTGCAAGTATTGATGCTGCTGATATACTATAACATTTTGCATCTCCTTTTATTATTGACATATAAGGAATTTGCAAAGTGTCTATTCCTTTTAAGGCATCTACTAATATTAAGTCTGGTTTTTGTTTTAAGTCTTTTAATGAGTCTGTTAGCCCTTTTTTTGTTGCATTTAATATATTTATTTCGTCTATTGTGTTTTCGTCTACAATTCCTATTCCATATGATATGGCTTCTTTTATAATAATTTCATATAATTCTTCTCTTCTTTTTTCAGATACTTTCTTAGAGTCGTTTACACATTCTATCATTGAATCTTTTGGCATTATTACACTAGCAACTACAACTGGTCCTGCAAGTGGCCCACGTCCTGCTTCATCTATTCCACATATGTATCTTATATTAGAATTACTTCTATATAATTCATTTTCTATTTTTTTTAGTTCTGTTAGTCTTTCAATTTCTTTTTCTTTCATTTATTATTCCCTTTTTTATATATCCTTTATTTTACAGGCGTCTCTTCTGGTGCTTGTGCTCCTGCAATTAATTCCTTTGTTTCTGGTTGTTCTACAGTGACTGGTGGTTCTGATGGTGTTTGATTTGCATTTTGTTGTTCTTCTGCTACTGGTTGTTGCTCGGAAATCTCGTTTTGTTGTTTATCTTTATCTAATGCTTCTTTTTGCTCTTGTGCTATTTCCAAGTCTGATAATTTATAGTAAATTTCTTCATCTTCCAATATTCCTTTTGCATATATAATATCCTCTGCTTCATAATTAACTAAATATCCATCTTCAGCCTTTAAGTCTCCTGCTCCTATTGCATCCAAATCTTCTTGCCTTAGCTTGTACCATTTATCACTTTGAGATATTATTTGGTTTACCTCTTCACTTTCTGTATATTCTTTTATATTTTCTCCTAATAATTGCTCATTTGCATCTATAATATTTTTGTCATGAATTATTTTACATTTTGCTTTTATATATAACAAATCTGTTCCTATATTCTTCACACTATTGTCTTGCCATACTCTTTTAATTATGAAAATTATACCAGATATAATTAATGCTAATATTATTATAGTGAAAATTAACTTTATTGCAGTTATTCCTTTTTCTCCATTTGACATGTTATATTCTTTCCTTTCTTATTTTTTCTCTCACTTTGCTCGGATAAATGTGCTTTTCTTTTGTTTACAACTTCGATTTGCTCAGTTGCATAAGTTAATTATATCTTATCTCATTAGATTTTTTCAAGCGATATTTCAATAATTACATTTTTTTCACATTTTATTCACATTAATATTGTAATATATGTGTATAATAATTATAATAACGGAGGTTTATATAATGGATGATGAAAATAATTTTGAAATTAAGACTGATAACAATCCAGATGTTAAAATTTATACATCAACTTCAACAAAAACATCTAATTTTTCTTTTTCAAGAAATATATTAGTTCCTTTTTTATCAGGAGTTGTTGGTGCTTCTATAATCTTAGGTACATGTTTTGGAATTCCTAGTATTAGGAATAATATTATGAATAATTCTTCTAATAATTCCCCAAATTTTCATATTACTTCTGGTGGAACTAATACAGCTATTTCACTTGCGAATTATTCTGGTACAGCTATTGATGTTGCTGCAAAAGTGCAACCATCTATTGTAGGTATTCAAATTGAATATTCTGTAACAAGTTTGATGTTTGGTGGTTATTCAAGTTCTGCTACTGCTTCAGGTTCAGGAATAATAATTAGTGAAGACGGATATATCTTAACTAATAACCATGTTGTAAGCTCTTCTTCTAATTCTTCATATTATCAGATGAGTGAAGCGCAGAAGATAACAGTTAAATTATATAATAGTAATGAGACTTATGAAGCTAGAATTATAGGTTCAGATTCACAAACAGATTTGGCTATAATTAAAATTGATGCTACTGGTCTTACAGCTGCTGAACTTGGTGATTCTAATAGTGTAAAGGTTGGAGAATTTGCTATGGCAATTGGTAATCCTTTAGGATTAGATTCAAGTGTTACTTGTGGTATTGTTAGTGCTATAAATCGTGAAGTTACTGATGAAGACGGAAATAAATATATTGCAATTCAAACTGATGCTGCTATAAATTCTGGAAATAGTGGTGGTGCACTAGTTAATAGTGAAGGAAAAGTTATTGGAATAAATACTTTAAAACTTTCTGGAAGTGGTGTTGAAGGTATTGGATTTGCAATTCCTATAAGTTCTACATTAGAGATTACTGAACAACTTATTCAATATAATAAAGTAATTAGACCTTATATTGGAATTTCTGGCAGAGAAGTTACAGAAAGTCTATCTAAAAAATATAATTATCCTATAGGAATATATATATCTAAAGTTGACGAATTTAGTTCTGCTGAAATTGCTGGTTTAAAAATTGGTGATGTTATAGTTTCTGCTGATGGAACTGCTGTATCTACAATGGATAAATTAAATGAAATTAAGAACACTCATAGTGTTGGAGATGATATGGTACTAACCATTTTTAGAAATGGAGAAACATTTGATGTAACCTTAAAATTGAAAGAAGCAAATTAACACAATTTACACTTTTTGTTCACCAAATGTTCAAATTAGTGATTTATACTTTAAGTACACTAAAAGTGTAAACATCCCCTTTTATTTTTTATAAAACCCATAAGATAAATCTTATGGGTTTGTTTTTTATTCAATTGGTATAATGTCTAATTCCGATGTATAACTAGAGTTTCCATATGCATAGATTATATATAACGCTCCATCTGGACCATAAAAGAAATTGTCTACATTTTCTATTTGATACATTTGGTCTGATAAATTTCTTTCATATACCTTATATCCTAAATCTATTAAACTTTGGGCATTTCTAGCATTTTCTTGTACTACGTTATTTATCTCTTTTTGGACCACTGCTTTATCTAAATGTTTTATAGATATCATTTCATCAATATCTATTACTTCACTTGTAGTTATATTATATGTGTATGACTTTATTATAACTCTTTGTGCTTTTGTTCCTTCTTTTAAGGTGGATTTTATTGCTAAAGATAAAATATTTTCGTTTATATATGCTGTATATTCTACTGTATATATTGTTTCATAATCTTTTTCACTTGCCATTATACTATTAGCTTTTTCTCTAAATGTGCTTTCAATTTCTTTATCTATTTCTATTGTAGTTGAATTATTAATATTTATTACTGGTATTTTTACATTAATATCAAATTTACCATCTACTTTTTCATTTTTCTCAAAGATTGTATAAACTATGTTTTCCTCTTCATTAAGTTTTTTTAATTTTTTTATTTCATATCCTTGGTCATTTAATCTATTATTAAATACTGATTTAAAATCCTTTACTTCCTTTTCTTCTACTATTACTGGTGGTGTCGCTAATTTGCTTATTTGAAATACTAATGCTAATACTATTGAAATAACACATATTATTCCTATTATTATAAACATTATTATTCTAATCTTATCTTGTTTTTCATCATTCATTGGCATATTGTTTAACATTATTCATCCATTCCTTTCTCACCATTAATTTCTTATATATCTCAGTAAAATTTGCCTCGCAAATTTTCCATGCTACGCTCGCAAAAGTATAAAAAGAAAAAAATAAATTTTTCTTTTTATATTTTTTCTCGCTTTTACCACTTCTCACATATTATAACATTAATTGTTCTTCTTGTCTATCTCAGGGTAATTTCATTCACGATAATTTCATGAAATATTACAAAATTGTAATATTTCATGAAATTTCCCTGATCACCTCTGTGTCTATCTTGACTTTTACGTTTTTTTATTGTATTATAGACTTTATCTAATAAAATTTTTTAATAGATAGCAAAAGTGGTTTAGCCACATTGGCGATTAATAATTGCCTCTACAGTTCTTTCTAGAAAGGAGTATACAATTCATGTTATGTTCAATTTGTAATAAAAAGAAAGCTGTAATTTTTACAGAAGACCCTAATAGTCCAGACCCTCATAAATTGATAGGTTATTGTGCTGATTGTGCTAAGGAAAAGGGTATCACTAATTCAGATAACTTTTCAAAAAATATGAGCTTAAGTGACATGACTTCTCAAATTGAGGCAATGTTAGATGGCATTTCTTCTCAATTAGGGGATTTGGAAATGGATTTAGATTTAAGTGAGGAAGAAGTTGAAGAAATGCAAGAAGGTTCTATTGGTGGAGCTATTCCAATAGGCGCAATATTCGGAAATTTCTTTACTAAACCTTCAGATAATGATAATTCTTCATCAGATGGAGTATCTTCAGATGGTAAGAAACGTATAAAAGTAGAAAAGAAACAAAACAATAAAAAACGTAGAACTTTGGATATTTATGGAACAAATCTAACAAGTAAAGCAAAAAATAATCAATTAGATGCTGTTATAGGTAGGGATAGAGAATTACAAAGAGTTATACAAATATTAAATAGACGTTCAAAAAATAACCCTTGTTTAATAGGAGAACCTGGAGTCGGTAAAACTGCAATTGCACAAGGTCTTGCTATTAAAATTGCTGAAAAGAATGTTCCAACAAAACTTTTAAACAAAGAGGTTTATCTTTTAGATATGACTTCTGTTGTTGCTGGTACTCAATTTAGAGGTCAATTTGAATCAAGAATGAAAAATATTATTGAAGAGTGTAGAACTTTAGGAAATATAATATTAGTGATAGATGAAATTCACAATATAATTGGTGCTGGAGATAGTGAAGGTTCTATGAATGCAGCAAATATTTTAAAACCATCTCTTGCAAATGGTGAAATTCAATTAATAGGAACTACTACTTTAAAGGAGTATAGAAAATATATAGAAAAAGATACTGCACTTGAAAGACGTTTTCAAACAGTTCTTATTGATGAACCTAATGTTGATTCTACTATAGAAATTTTAAATGGAATTAAAAAATATTACGAAGATTTCCATAAGGTCAGAATCTCTGATGATGTTATTCGTCAGACTGTATGGCTATCTGAGAAATATATTCATGATAGATTTTTACCAGATAAAGCTATAGATATATTAGATGAGGCTTGTTCTCGTATCAATTTAAATAATAAAGAGTTATATACTCTTGAAACTTTAAAAAATGAATTAAAATTAGTTCAAGAAGAAAAAAATGAAGCTGCTCAAGCTGATTCTACTGAGGATTATCAAAAGGCTGCAGATTTAAAAACTAAAGAATGTCAATTAATTGATAAAATTAATAATCTAGAAAAAGTACTTAAACCTAAGGACTTAACTTTACAAGATATAGCAGTTGTAATAGAGAATTGGACAAAGATACCTCTTACAAAGATTACAGAAGAAGAGACATTCAAATTATTGCATTTAGAAGAAAGATTACATGAGAAAATTGTCGGTCAAGATGAAGCTGTTCAAGCTGTAAGTCGTGCTATTCGTAGAAATAGAGCAGGCCTTAAATCAACAAAAAGACCACCTTCTTTTATGTTTGTAGGTCCTACTGGAGTTGGTAAAACTGCACTTGCTAAATCTCTTGCATATGAAATGTTTGGGAATGAAGATGCAATTATAAGAATAGATATGTCTGAATATATGGAAAGTAATTCCACAGCAAAACTTATTGGTGCACCTCCTGGATATGTTGGATATGATGATGCTGGGCAATTAACAGAAAAAGTTAAAAGAAAGCCTTATTCAATAATATTATTTGATGAAATTGAAAAAGCGCATAATGATGTATTTAATATATTATTACAAGTGTTAGATGATGGAAAACTTACTGATGCTCAAGGAAATACTGTAAGTTTTGAAAATACGATTATAATTATGACATCTAATGCTGGTTCAAATTTAAATACAAATGCTATTGGATTTAATAATCAAAATCAGGCAAATAAGAGTAAAATTCTCGATATAGTAAAGTCTTCATTTAGAGCAGAATTTATAAATAGAATTGATGAAATTATCGTATTTAATAGTTTAAATAAAGAACAATTACTTCAAATTATTGATTTAATGTTAAACGATACTATTAATGCATTATCCCAAAAAAATATGAAGCTTAAGGTTGATTCTCGTGCAAAAGAGTTTATACTAGAGAAGGGAACAGACCTAAAATATGGAGCAAGACCTTTAAGACGTGCAATTCAAAGATATCTAGAAGATGAAATAGCAGAAAGAATTTTAATGTCAGAATTCACAAACGGTCAAACAATTCATGTTACTTTAAAAAATGATAAATTAGAGTTTAAGAATTCTTAAAGTTATAAATTTTAGGGACACTTTATATGTGTCCCTATATTTTAAATATTAAAGAAATATGTTGCCTCTAAATCTGCCTCAAATAATAATAGTGCTAAAGGATATTTTTTATAGGCATTTCCTATTGTAGAATACACCTCTTTAGGTTCTGTAAATCCCATATGCCAACGTATAGAATATTTTTCTTCTGGAGTTAATTTTATGTATTCTGAAATCATCATTACAGATTTTTCACCATGTCCATAAGGTATTTGGTCATCTACTGTATAATATGGCACTTTCTCCCATACTCCTAATTCATTCTTCGCATTCCTATAATCTACTTTATAAAAGTTTGCTTTACATATATCATGCAATAATGCACTAATTATAATAGTATCTTCTGGTGAATTTATTTCTATACTTGCATTTTTTACTTTTTCTCTAAAAATCTCATATACTTTCATACTATGTTCTATTAGTCCACCTTTATAATCTCCATGAAATCTAGTGCTTGCTGGTGCTTCAAAAAAGTCTGTTTTTTCTAGGAAACTAATCAAATTGTCTATTCCTTCT
This sequence comes from uncultured Clostridia bacterium, assembly GCA_948745425.1. Taxonomy (GTDB): domain Bacteria; phylum Bacillota; class Clostridia; order TANB77; family CAG-508; genus CAKPSH01. The sequence continues at coordinate 1,300 of CAPZDM010000060.1, read as the reverse complement.
CTATTAGTACTTTTTAATAGTTCGATAAATTCTTCCTTCATTATTATTCTCCTCTCCTTTTTTACATTATATTATATTTTATAATCTTTTTCAATTAGGAAATTGGGACGGTTCTCTTTTCCACTTTTTTGGAAATTGGGACACTCCTAAATTTGTGTTTGTGGGGATGATTATAGTTTTAAAAATCTATACAAAATTATAATTATATGTTGTAGGGGCGATTATTAATCGCCCGTCTTCCGAAGAACATACTTAAGAATATAAGATTTTTAGCAAGCCTTTGTTAGAACGGGCGATTGCTAATCGCCCCTACATTTCTCTACAATTTTAGATTTACCTTAGAAATTTATCATCCCTACAAACACATATTTATGAGAATAAAAAAATAAGGGTACGATACATCGCTCCCTTGAATAATCAACTATCAATTTTTATTTACTTAGTCCTATAAATAATTGTACATATACGCTTCCATATACAGGGCTTTCTATTACATAAATTCCTGTATATTCAAATTTTTCTTCTAAAATATTTTCTCTATGAGAAGTTGAATTTATCCAAGCTTCTACTGCTCTTTCTGGTGTTGTATTTCCTGCTAAGTTTTCTCCTGCTATTCTATAATCAATATTATTATCTTTTAACATCTCAAACGGTGTACCTAATGTAGGTGAAGTATGTGCAAAGTATTGATTATTTACTAAATCTTCTGCCTTAAGTTTTGCAACTTCTTGTAATTCTGAAAATGGTTTTAATTCTCCTAATCCATTTTTCTTTCTATATTCGTTTATTAAATCTAATGTTCTTTGTTCTTCATTACTTAAAGTAACTTCTTCTAATTCTATTTTAGTTTTCATTGCACTCATAGTGTTATCTTCTTCTATTTGCCCTAATACTGCTGTTTGATAAGTTGCTAGCGAAATTCCCTCCATTATAATAAAAATCACAAATACAAGTAAAATACCAGGTTTAAATCTTGATATTTTCAATTTACATACACTCCTTAATTTATTATTTTTATAGATAGAAACCTCTATCTTACAAAAACAAGGAAATTCATTTCCTATCACTCTTAAGTTTTGTATTTAAATTTTATAAGTAAATACTTTGTCTTTTACTTATCTTATCCGTTGTAACCTGTTTTTATTATATTTATATTCATGTAAGTTAATTTTATTATCCTTACAACAATTTTATTATACCATTTGTTTCCACTTATGTCAACTATTTATTGTAAACTTTTGTAAATATATGATTCATTTATGATAATGTCTTAAGTAATCCGATGAGAAAATGTCCCAAG
>CAPZDM010000059.1 GCA_948745425.1 uncultured Clostridia bacterium | reverse complement strand
TAAGTCTTGATTTAAAATTCTAATACCTTTTCCATAGTTAATACTTGTTTCTAAATATTTGTCTATGTTTGCTAATTTATTTTTTATTTGCTCATAATTTGTTTTCAAGTCAAAGTAATCATTGCATATTTCTCCTATATTACCTTCACATATTCCTTTGAATATGATGTCGTTTCCTTCTTTTTTTACATTTAATACATTGTTTCCAAATACTCCTGTGTATGAGTTATCTTCTTCTTTGTTCCATCTGAAACATTGACCACATTCAAAGATGTGTTGTGGTTCAAATGATTTTACATTTTTTAATATATATTTCTGTTCTTCCATATTTTATATCCCTTTTTTCTCGGAAATGGGGACGGTTCTCTTTTCCATTTTTTCGGAAATTGGGACAGATCTCCTTTCATTCCTTACTCTTTAGAATATTTCCCAACTGTGCTTTTTGACATCCCTAATCTTTTTGCTAGCTCCTCTAGTGTTACATTTGTCTGCCTTCTAGCCTCTTTTATTACATTTGATAATGTGTCTTTTTCTCTTCTTAATTGATTTATTTTTTTGTTGTACTTTTTTTCTATTTCAATTATGAACTCTGAGATTTCCTTTTCTTTTATATCTATAAAATCATCATTAAATTCATTACCCTCATGTATTATGTTGAAAATTTTTTCATACTCATCTATTGCACCAAATAATAATTCTATACTTTCATTATTTATTATTTTCTTTTTTCCTAAAAATTCATTATAACTTGAATATCTATAATCCTTCATACTATTACAAATATTAGCTTTTACAGGATTATTATGTATGTATTTTAAACAATTAAATAATTGTTTCTGAGTTAATATGTCTTGAGAATAAAACCTATCTCTGAATACATATCCTATTCTTTTATTTAATCTGTTATAAAATTGTGAATATGTCGTATTTATTCTTTGCATATATTTACTTATGTACTCACTTTTTTCACTATGAATCAAAAAGTGAGCATGATTATTCATTATGCAATATGCTAATATTGTTATATTACTATTTTTAAGTTTTTCTAAAATTATCCTTTTGTATCTTTCTATATATTCATTTTTTTTGAATATATATTCTTTATTAATTCCTTGAACTATAATATGTTTAAACTGACTTTGTGAATGTCTTCTAGCTATACGGGGCATAACTTTTCCTCCTAATTATAAATTTTGCCCCCATAATAATAACTATATATTATTTTTCTTACTTTTTCAATACTTTTTCGATAATAATCCACAAAAAAATGAACAGTGTCCCATTTTCCGAAAAAATGGAAAAGAGAACCGTCCCCATTTCCGACCATCACTACAATAGTGTTGCTCCTATTATTCCCGAGCTGTTTTCAAATTGGGCTGTTACTATTTTGGGGATTTCTCTATTAAAAGGTTTTGCTTTTTTTAATGCATTATTTAGTCTTTCTTCTAATATGTCTGTATGATATACATAACTTCCTCCTATACAGATTGCTTCTGGTTCGAATATGTTTACTATGTTAGTTATCCCCTCTGCTAGGCTTTCTGCAAATTCTTCTAATATGTCTTCGATTTTTTCTATGTTCCTTTTTGCAAATTCAAATATTATTTCTCCATTTAAGTCTTCTGATAAGTTTAATCTCTTTGCAATTTTATCTCTTAATCTTTTCATAGATCCATATACTTCAAAACATCCGTTTTCTACCACATTTGCATTCTATTCCATCTTTTTTTATTGTCATATGACCTAACTCCATTCCAGAATATCTTTTAGGTACTAACATTTTTCCGTCCATAAATACTGCCCCTCCTATGCCTGTACCTAAACATATGAATATTGCATCTTTATATTCTTTTAATGCTCCATATCTTTTTTCACATAGTCCTGCACATTTGCCATCGTTTGATAATTTTATTGGTGCAGAAAAGTATTTTTGAAGTTTTTCTACAATTGGGAAGTTGTGTATTCCAAGGTTCTCTGCTTTAATTATTTGCCCTTCTTTAGAAGTCCCTGGACATGCTATCCCTATCATTTCTATTTCTTCTGCTTTTATTTTGTTGTCTCTTAGAATTTCATTTATCGCTATAGCAATTGTTTCTTCTATAAGCTTTTCTATGTTTTTTCTGTCTTCAGATTTTATGTTTTTTTCTTTTTTAGTTAATATATTTCCTTTGTTGTCAACTAATCCTACTGCTATATGGCTTCCACCAATATCTATTCCTATTTTCATATGATCTTTCCTTTACATATTTTTATATCTTAACGGGCGCCCAAAGGGCGCCCCTACAATGTTTTCAATTCAAAATTCAAAAAAGAATTGCGATAATTATTTTTTTAATTTTGTGGTTCTACTAAACCATAATTCTTAGAATCCTTAAGTCTAAATATTACATTTACTTTTCCTGTGTCGATATTTATAAATGTGTAGAAATTATTTCCTGGTTTTTCTTGTAATTTTAGTTTTGCGTCTTCTGGAGCCATTGGTTTTATTTCATAATATAATGTTTTTACTATTTCGTCTTCAATTGGTTTTACTTCTTCTGCAAATACAGATTCTTTGACTTTTAAAGAGTTGTCTCTGTTCATTTTATCTTTTTTTGTTTTATATTTTCTTATTTGTCCTTCTAATATATCTATATCTTTATCTATTGCAGCATAAAGGTCTGTATGTTCTGTTACAGCTCTGAACATATCAAATTTTGTATTTACTTGTAGTTCTGCTATTTGTGTGTTTTTTTCTGCTTTTATTGTAACTATTGCATCTATGTCTTCTCCTTCAAAATATTTTTCAATTCTTTCTAATTTTTTTTCTGCATAATCATTTATGGCATCTGTAACTTTGACGTCTTTTCCTGTTACTTTAATGTTCATATTTATCTCTCCTTTTCTTTATTTGATGTGCATATTTTAATATATACACCTAGTTACTATTTTAATCTTATTATATATATTTTTTATCTCTTTTGTCAATGTTTTTTCAAAGTGAAAGATTAAACATTAATTCATTTGTACTTTTCCTATTATGTCTGTGATATTTTCTATATTGTGCTTTTTCATATAGTTTTCTACGCCTTCTATTGCTTTTATTGATATGTCTGGTGCTATGAAGTTTCCTGTTCCTATTGATACAGCTGTTGCTCCTGCTAACATGAATTCTATTACGTCTTCTCCTGTTGTGATTCCACCAAGTCCTAATATTGGTATATTAACTGCCTGTGCTACTTGATATACCATTCTTACTGCTACTGGCATTATAGCTGGTCCTGAAAGACCTCCTGTGTTGTTTGCTAATACTGGTCTTTTTTTATCTATATCTATTTTCATTCCTAATAATGTGTTTATTAATGATACTCCATCTGCTCCTGCGTCCTCTGCTCCTTTGGCTGGTTGTGTTATATCTGTTACATTTGGAGTAAGTTTTACTATTAATGGTTTACTGGTTAAAACTTTTTTTACTTGTGTTGTTACTTCTTTTACTCCTTCATATGATGTTCCAAATGCCATACATCCTGCTTTTACATTTGGACATGATAAGTTTAATTCTACTGCGTCTATGTCTAATGTATTTAAGATTTTTGCAAGTTCTACATATTCGTCTATTGAACTTCCACATGCATTTACTATTATGTTTGTGTCAAATTTTCTAAGCCATGGTAAATCATATTGCATAAAGTATTCTACTCCTGGATTTTGAAGTCCTATTGCGTTTAACATTCCACTTGCTGTTTCACATACTCTTGGTGGTTTATTTCCATCTTTTAATTTTAATGATGTTCCTTTTGTACATATTCCTCCCAGTTTGTTTAGGTCTATGTATTCTGCGACTTCTCTTCCATATCCAAATGTTCCTGAGGCTACTGTGATTGGATTTTTCATTTTCATTCCACAAAAATTGATTTCTGTATTCATTTTTTGCTCCTTTCTATCTTTTATTATTCTATATTTCTACATCATTAGCATTAAAGACTGGTCCATTCTTGCATACGTGCTTATAGTTTACTTTGTCGCTTCCTACATATTTTACTGCACATCCTAGACATACTCCCATTCCACATGCCATTCTTTCTTCTAATGATATTTGACATGGTATGTTTTCTTCTTTTGAAAAGCTTTGTATTGCTTTTAACATTGGTAATGGTCCACATGCATATATACAGTCTGGGTTGTTTTTCTTTACGTCTTCTTTTAAGTAGTTTATTGAATATCCTTCCTTTCCATATGTACCATCATCTGTTGTTAATATTAGTTCATCACATACTTGTTTGAATTCATTTTCAAGTATGACTAGGTCTTTGCTTCTAAATCCTATATATATTTTAGAGTTTATACCTGCTTGTTTTGCTCTTTTTGATAATTCTTGTAATGGGAATATTCCTATTCCTCCTCCTATTATTGATATATTTTTATATTCTTCTAGTTTAAATGTTCCATATCCTATTGGTCCAATTACGTCTAGTAGTTCTCCTTCGTTTCTTTTGGCTAATAGGTATGTTCCTTTTCCTTTTAATTGGAATATGAATTCTAGCTCTCCTTTTTGTTCGTCTGCATTATATATGCTTATTGGTCTTCTTAGTAATGGCTCTATGTTGTCTACTACTCTTATTTCTAAAAATTGTCCTGGCTTAGCCCCTTTTGCCATTTCTGGTGATGATATTACCATTTTACATATATCATCTTTTAGAAATTCTTTTTTTATTATTTTGCATTTTTGATTAATTGGCATGTTTTTTCCTCCTTTTTTAATCTTCTTATAATATTCAAATAATGAAAAATATTTATTTTAATTATTTGAATGTATAGCTCCATTTAACTCGTCTCTCATACGTATCGCTTCTGCTCTAGTTGCTTCTGCATATTGTTCTTGTGTGAATTTTTCTTTCCAATTGTCTGATTTATATGCACACATTAAACTTCTTGATGCATTAATAATTCCACCTAGTCCGTTTTTATCAAATCCTAGTGCTATGTCTTCTGCTTTTCCTCCTTGTGCTCCATATCCTGGTATTAAAAAATATGAATGTGGCATCATTTCTCTTAGTTCCTCGAGTTGTTTTGGATATGTTGCTCCTACTACTGCTGAAATACTACTGTATCCATGTTCTCCAACTAAGTCTTTGCCCCATTCATTTACTAGTTTTGCAACTTTTTTATATAATTCTTCTCCATTTTCGGTTTTTAGGTCTTGTAGTTCTCCTGATGATTTGTTTGATGTTTTTACTAGTACAAATATTCCTTTTCCATATTTTGCACAGTCGTCAACAAATGGCTTAACACCATCAGTTCCTAAGTATGGATTTACTGTAACAAATTCAACGTCAAATATACTATGGTTTATATCTCCTATTGGTGTTCTTCCTATTGCTGCATTTGAATATGCTTGCGCTGTTGTTCCTATGTCTCCTCTTTTCATGTCTGCAATTACTATCATTCCTTTTGATTTGGCATATTTGCAAGTTTCATCAAATACTTTCATTCCTTCTATTCCAAACATTTCATAAAATGCAATTTGTGGTTTTACTGCTGGAATAATATCATATGTAGCATCTATTAAAGCTTTATTGAATTCTAAAAATCCTTGGCATGCACCTTCAACTGTTTGTGGGTATTTTTTTCTTATGCATTCTGGTAATATGTCATATCTAGGGTCTAACCCAATTACAGTAGGATTGTTCATTTGTTTTATCTTGTTTATTAGTTCATCAATGGCATTTTTCATCCCTATCTACATTCCTTTCCATTTTTTTGTAAATTTTTATTATTTTATCATCTTTTAGACCTTATTTCAATAGTTTTTACAAAAGTATTCATACTATATTGATAGAGCACTAGCTACAGATTATATATATGAATTTAATATAGTAATAGATGGTGACTTTATTGAACCAGATATTAGCGAATATGAATTAAAATAATAGATTTTTATTAAAACGAACACCTTTCGGTGTTCGTTGATTTATTTATTTTCGTATACTACATTTCCTGAAACTATAGTGTATTCAACTTGCCCTTTTAATTTTTTGCCTATCCATGGTGTGTTTTTTGATTTTGATACTATCATTTCTTCGGTGTATATGTATTCTTTATTTGGATTAAATATTGTTAAGTCTGCTATATATCCCTCTTTTATTTGTCCTTTGTCTTTTAATCCTAAAATTTCTGCTGGTCTATATGACATTAGTCTTACCATGTCTAAGTAGTCTATATGCCCAGGCTCAACAACATTTGTAATTGTTGCTGCAAGTGCTGTTTCAAATCCTATTATTCCATTTGGTGCACTTGCTAACCCTTTTTCTTTTTCTTCTTTAGCATGTGGTGCATGGTCTGTTATTATTGCATCTATTGTTCCATCCTTTAACCCTTTTATTATTGCTAGTTTGTCTTTTTCTTCTCTTAGTGGTGGGTTCATTTTTGCATTAACTCCTGATGTTAATACCTCTTCTACTGTAAAACTATAATAGTGTGGACATGTTTCGCATGTTACATTTACTCCTCTTTTTTTTGCGTCTCTTATCATGTTTACTGATGTTTCTGTACTTATATGGCATATGTGTGCATGTACTTTATTGGTTTCTGCTATTACTATGTCTCTTGCTGCCATTATTTCTTCTGCTTCTGGTAATACTCCTTCTACTCCTAATTTTTCTGCTATTTCTCCTGCATTTATTGCACCTCGCGATACTGATTTTTCTTCACAGTGTTCTGATGTAAAGCTTCCTAGTTTATTTATTTCTAACATTGCTTGTCTTATTGTTTTTGCATTTGATACTGGACAACCGTCATCTGAAAATGCTACACATCCTGCTTCTAACATTTCTTTGAAGTTTACTAGTTCTTCTCCTTTTTCTCCTTTTGTGATACTTGAATATGGTAATACATTGCAAAGATTTGCTTGTTTTGCTTTGTCTAATATGTATTTTATTGTTTCTGGATTGTCTGGTGTTGGGTTTGTATTAGGCATTGGACATATTGTTGTAAATCCACCTTTTACTGCACTTTTTGATCCTGTTTCTATTGTTTCTTTATGCTCAAATCCTGGTTCACGTAGATGACAGTGCATGTCTATCATTCCTGGCATAATATATAAACCTGTACATTCTATAACCTTTTCTGCTTTTTCTTCTATTCCCTTTCCTAATTTTATGATTTTTCCGTTTTCAATTAATATATCCATTTTTTCTTTTAGTTTATTTGCATAGTCTAAAACTGTACCATTTTTTAATAATGTTGTCATATATTATACCTCCTATTTTATTTTTTATTATATTATCATCTTTTTCTAGTTTATTCAATAGAATTACATAAATTGGTGTTTTTCTTCTCTATAGAAAAACACCAATTAGGCTATTTCTTTGTTAATTTTACTGGTATTTCAAATTCTTGCTTGTTCCTTAATATTGTTAGTTTTACCTCTTCTCCTACATTTTTTGAGTATATGTGTTTTTTTAAATCGTTTATTTTATTTAATTTTATTCCATCTATTTTTTCTATAATGTCTCCTACTCTTATCCCTGCTGTTTTTGCTGCTCCTTCTGATAGTACTTCTGTTACATATATTCCATATTCAAAATTTATAGATGAGTTTATATATTGAATTGCTTCTTTATCATATGCATATACACCTAGGCTTGCTTCTTCATATGTCCCTGTGATTTCTAGTCTTTCTATTATAGGTTTTATTATATTTATAGGTATTGCAAATCCAATTCCTTCTGCATCTGTTATTTTTACAGATGTTATTCCTATTACATTTCCTTGTTTGTCTATTAATGGTCCTCCACTATTACCTGAGTTAATAGATGCATCTGTTTGAATTAAGTCTTCCATGTATGAGCTTTTGTGTGCATCGTCTATTTTTATAGTTCTATCTAGTGCACTTATTATTCCATATGTTACAGTTTTTTGGAATTCAGCTCCTAGTGGATTTCCTATTGCATATACCCCTTGCCCAATTCTTAATGAGTCTGAGTCTCCCATTTTTGCATAATTTACTTCTACTGTTGCATTTATTTTTAATATGCTTAAATCTAAATTTTCGTCTGTCCAAACTACTTGTGCTGAGTATTCTTTTCCATCTTCTAGTGTTACATAACATTTTGATGATTTTTTTCCACTGACATGATAGTTTGTTACTATATATCCTTCTTTTGCAACTATAACTCCTGTTCCTAAATTATATGTTTCTATAGCTTGTAAAGAAAGGAATGAGGAGTCTGTGGTTTGTAGTTTTGATATTCCTACAACTGCATTAGATACATTTTCTAAAGTGTCACATATGTCTTTTTCTGCTTTTGTTTCTTCTGTAGATGCAATTGTCTCGCTTCCTGCAATAGGAGTGTTTTCTATATTTATATTTAGATACATATCATATAGGGCAATACTTATTGTAGCTATTATAAAAATTCCTATTATTCTTATGAAAAATCTTCTTACTAAGTTTTCGTTATGTATTCTTCTATACATTTTCATTTTTCTCACCTTTTTTAAGTATTACCAGATTTTTCTTTTTTATTCTGATATATATCCTTTTGACTTGAAGGCATTTTCTATATTTCCTACTCTTTTTAGTATTGATACTATTAATGGTACTAATATTAAATTTATATTTTTTATCATGTTTATTCCATTTACATTAAATCCCTTTGATATTAATGATTGTTTTATTTTGTTTCCTTCATCTTTTAATATAGGAATAAATGCTACTGCAATGCTTATCATTATTCCTATATCCCTTGTATTTATTTTGAAAATTTTTAACGGTGTTAATATTTTTTCAATTGAGTTTGATAATTGCTCAGGAGTAAAGTTTTTTGTAAATGTGTATGTAAAGTTACATACTAGTATTAGCCTTATTCCTATAAGTATTGCTTCTTCTTTGGACATTAATATTATGTCTAATAATATAACAAATACTATAAATGGTAGTAATTTTATTATACTTCTTATTGCGTTTTTTATTTTTACTTTGCTTATTAGCATGAAGGTTACATTTATTATAAGTATTATTCCTAGTATTCTATAGTCTGAGATGAAGAATATTAGTACTGTGTATAGAATAAATAGTATAAATTTTATTACATCTTTCATTTTATATCATCCTTTTGCCTACATTAAATCTTTTAATTGTATGTCTATTCCTTTTTCCTGTAATTTTAGTAGAGTTTGAATTTTTGGTGGTATTTGTATATTTCTGTCTTTTAAATATTGTATGTTTTCTAATATTTCAGTAGGTTTAAAGCTTTTTACAATTTCCCCTTTTTCCATTATAATTACTTTATCAGAATATAAGATTTCGTCCATTACATTTGTTGCATAAATTATTGTGTAGCTTTGTTGTTTTAATTTTTTTACTATTTCATAAACTGTTTCTTTTCCTTCTGAGTCTAGCATTGCAGTTGGTTCATCCATTACTAGATATTTTGTTCCCATACTTAATACACTTGCAATTGTTATTCTTTGTTTTTGTCCCATTGATAAATCATATGCTTCTCTATTTTCGTGTTCTTCCATGTTTACTGTTTTGAGTGCTTCTTTTATTCTATTTTCTAAATTATCTAGTCCTAAATTTTTTATTCCAAATGCGATATCATCATGTACATTGTTAAATATTATCTGATTTTCTGGGTTTTGAAATACGATTCCTACTTTTTTTCTTATGTTCATGAAATTTTTTTTATCTTTTAAGTCAATTCCGTCTACCGTTGCTTGTCCTTTTGTTGGCTTTGTAATTCCTCCTATAAGCTTTAAAAGTGTAGATTTTCCTGAGCCATTTTTCCCAATTATTGTTATAAATTCTCTTTCTTCAATTTTTAGGTTAATGTCTTTTAATACCATATCTCCATTTTTATATTTGAAATTAACGTCTTTTAATTCTATCATTTTATTTGGTTATCTCCTTGATTTCTGTTATTCTATGGGCACATGCAATGTGCCCATACATTGTTTTTTACATTTATTCTTCTACTAAATATTTGTTTTTTAATGGTGTTAATATTTTTGTAAGAATAAATATTGTTACTATTTTTACTGGATATCTTATTGCTTCTAATGGTAGTTTTGCTGTTAATG
>CAPZDM010000058.1 GCA_948745425.1 uncultured Clostridia bacterium | reverse complement strand
TTTTGAGGGTATAAAATTTTTTAACAAATTTCCCCGAAAAAAATTGACACTATCTGCTCAAAGTAAATATTTGACAAATAGAATAATAAACACTATAATAGTATCATTAGATTAAAGGGAGTATATTTTAAAGGGGGCTAAATTTATGAAAAATAAGGAGAAAAAGAATATGGAAAATTTAGCATTACAACAAAGAAAATATACTTATGAAGATTTACAAAATTTTGAAGACGAAAAAAGATATGAACTAATTAATGGAGAATTATATTTAATGAGTTCTCCAACAACATTACATCAAGAGATAGTAGGAGAAATTTATGCACAATTGCATAATTATCTAAAGGGCAAAAAATGCCAAGCATTTGTATCTCCATTAGATGTATGTTTATCAGGTGTGAAAAATCCAAAAAAGGAATATAATGTAGTACAACCAGATATTCTTGTTGTATGTGATGAAAACAAAATAACTAAAAACATGGGAATACAAGGTGCACCAGACTTAATAATTGAAGTATTGTCACCAACATCTAAAAAGCATGATACTTTTGTAAAATATAATCTATATCAATATTATGGAGTAAAAGAGTATTGGATTGTAGATGAAGATGTAGGAGTTATATATCAATATATTATAAATGAAAAGAATATCTATACATTACCAAAAACTTATGAAATTACAGAGGATATAAAAGTAAACATATTAAAAGATTGTACTATTTCCTTAAAAGATATATAATTAGGTTATTTGAAGTGGTAGATAGTGCCATCCACACACCTTTAAAAGGTCAAAAGAGATGCAGGATTTGGCACACCCACCAAATTACCCTGGCAGCAACTTTACATAACTTGACTTTCAGATAGAAATTTAGTATAATATTACAAGATTCGGCTAAACCGAAAGAATTCTTTAAAATATAATTTGTAGAAAAAGGAGGATATAAAACAATATTAAAAAAATTCATCATTTAAACAAATAATAAGAAAAAAGGAGGACAAGGAACAATGATGAAGAAAATTTTATGTTTAGTTATAGCTATATTAACTCTTACTGGGTGCGAAGATTCTCGGGTTGCAAACGTAGAAGAAAGTCAGCCTTCTAAACTTTATGAAACAGGAATATATGCAGTAGAGAAAGCATATAGTAAGGAAGAAAATGAAGAGGCAGAGGAAGCATGCAGTAAAGAAGAAAATGAACAAACAGAGGAAGACTTGTATGACTGGCAAATAGAATTAACCGAAGAAATGATTCAAAATTTGCCTGATGTTCCTGATTGGGATTCTAAAAATGCATATATTGCATTTTTAAGAGGATATAAACCGTCTAATGAAATTGTAAGAATCTATAACCAAAAAGAGGAGAATGATGAACTCCTGTCAGGATATATATATATATACTATCAAGGGCAAAGAATTAATGATATGTCTCCATATGAAGATGAATTGTATTCTAATGCAATGTTTAAGCAGGATGATTACATAGTAACAGGACATCAATCTTACAGAAGTATTATAATGACATACCCAGATGGGGATAGTAAGGAAATCAAATTAGATATAATTCCACAAAATTGCATTCTTTTGACCACAGTATCTGTTGCAGGAAATTATTCAAACTTTTTTGAGGGATTTTCTATTTGCTATGACCAAGAAACCAGCGAAGCCGTATGTGTAAGGTTTGATGAGGAAATAGGAGAACGCATAAAAATTTCTTCTAAAGATATTGAAGAATTCCTTGATAGAGAAGAAGCAATTGAATCCCATCCGTTTTTAAGTATAGGATATATTAATAATAATAATGAGTTAGTTTATCCCACAATTATAGAAGATGAAAGTGGTATAAGATTTGAACTTCTAAAGAAAGCATTGAAATCCTTAGACGAACAATTGATTTATTTTTCCTCAGCAATAATTAATAATATAAACTTTAAGGCATACAACAATAATGTTTATATTATTGACAATGTAAAACGCAGAGTAAATTTAGATGTTTCTCAAGGTTTTTGTTATGGAATATGGACAACTGGAGAAGCAAAAATTAAAGAAATTCCAATTGATTACTCTCAGCTAAATGATATTGAGATTGAAATACTAATTTATTATAATGACAAGCAAAAAATAGAAGTATGTGCTTCAATGGGAGAACTAACGATTTTTGGTAAGGATACTTATATGTACCAAGGTCAGTTTAACAATGGCAATTTTCAAAGATATTTATTCAATGAGGATGTTTTGGATAGGGGAATAGATCTTGATACTTACTTAAATGTTAACTTGGATAACTGGATAGAAGCAGAGCCAACTCTTACTAAATTAAAAGAAGGAATAATTAAGCAAGAAGCAGATAACTAAGCTAAATAAAAATTGAATATTGATTTTATTCTATTGTAGAGTTAAAAACAATAGAAACCATAAATGAGCTGGCGAGATTTTGCTAGCTCATTTATATTTTATAAAGGAATAGGATTATATATACTAAGAGATATCACCAGTTTGTTCACCAGTTGCTAAAATGATAGGATAGTAATTATGTTTTGCCATCCATTCGTAAACCTAATAAGAATGATTTACACTCATAGGCTTGTTAATTATCTACTTTTGTGTTAATATAAATTCATAAAAATAATACAACAGAATACAAGGAAAAATAGGAAGGTGCTTTTATGAACAAAAACCTAAAGGTAGTCTCACTTTTCTCAGGAATAGGAGGATTCGAAAAAGGTATAGAAGACTCAAATATTAATTTTGAAATAATATTTGCCTCAGAAATTGATAAATTTGCAATAGAAACATATGGGTGTAACTTTTCTCTAAAAAATATGCATGGAGACATTAAACAAATAAACGAAAAAGATATTCCAGAACATGACTTATTATGTGCAGGTTTTCCTTGTCAATCATTTTCTGTAGCTGGAAGACAGAAAGGATTTAAAGATATACGTGGTACATTATTCTTTGATATTATAAGAATAATAAAATTAAAAAAACCCCAATTTATATTACTAGAAAATGTAAAAAATTTAATTAGCCATGATAAAGGGAATACAATAAAAACTATTATAAAAAACATCTCTGAATGTGGATATACTTTTGATATTACAATAATTAATTCAAATGAAGCAGGTTTACCACAAGGAAGAGAAAGAACTTATATAGTAGGTGTATTAGATTATAATACTGAAAAATTTGAGACAGACAAAAGAAATCAGAAAATAAATGAAACAAAAAAATGGGCGAATAAAAATAGATTAAACACAATGAATTTTTTTAATAAATTAGAGTTTAACAAACAGGCTAAATGTATACAAGATGTTTTAGAAGAAGAGGTAGAAAGTAAATATTACATAGACAATATAAGAATTAGGAAATATTTAAACTCCATAGATAAAAATAGATTAAAACAAGAAAAAGAAAATAAAATCTTAAAAGAGTTTGATTTACCTAGAGAAGTTCACAATGACTTAGAAAGACAACGAAGAGTTTATTCTCCTAAAGGAATATCACCAACATTATTAGCAAGATCTGATAGTCCTAAAATATTGATAGAACAAGACAATATTCTGAAAATAAGGAAATTAACTCCATATGAGAATTTAAAAATACAAGGGTTTGATACTAAGTTTGTAAATAATGTAAAAAAACATAATGTTAGTGATACTCAATTATATAAGCAGTCTGGAAATGCAGTAAGCCCACCAGTTATAACAGAAATCATAAATAACATGAAGGAGCAATTTAAAAATGAGTAAATTTACATTCATAGATTTGTTTAGTGGACTTGGAGGTTTTAGAATCGCAATGGAAGATTTAGGTGGAAAATGTGTGTTTTCGTGTGATAATAATAAAGAAGTCTGCGAAACATATAAGAATAATTTTAATGAAGACTCTTATTGCGATATAACAAAAGTAGATGAAAAAAATTTACCTAAATTTGATGTATTGTGTGCAGGATTTCCTTGTCAACCATTTAGCATAGCAGGAAAAAGAATAGGATTTAAAGATTCTAGAGGTACAATGTTTTTTGAAGTAGCAAGAATACTAAAATATAATAAACCTAAAATTGCATTTCTTGAGAATGTATCAGGGATAGTAAGCCATGACTCAGGGAGAACGATAAAAGTAATAACTAACACTTTAGAAGAACTTGGATATATTGTAAAAGCAAAAGTTATGAATGCTAAGGATTATGGAATACCACAAAACAGAAATAGATGGTATTGTGTTGCAATAAGAAAGGATATCTATAAAAACGATTTTAAATTCCCAGACAAAATAAATTTAAAATACACTTTAGAGGATATAATAGAGCCAAAAACCAAGAAAGGATATGAATCAACACAAATAGCTTTAAATAATATTAATAAATATATTGATAATTACAAAAAGAGTAATAGATATCAAGGTAATAAAAAATATATTATAGCAAATGAAATTAGAGCATCAAAATGTAATTTTAGGAATGATGGTATCTCACCATGTTTAACAGCAAAAATGGGAACAGGTGGAAATAATATTCCAGTAGTAGTAAAATATAAAAGAAAGCTTACAGAAAGAGAGTGCTTGCAAATAATGGGATTTCCACAAGATTATAAAATAAAGGAAAATAATATGCAGACTTATAAGCAAATAGGAAATAGTGTTGTAATTCCAATAATAAAAAATATAGGTAAAATGTTTGTAGATTATTTATAGGTGTTGTAAATGGAAAATAGAATAATAGGAAGCAATTCACATGGAAATAAAAATGAAATAAATATAGTAGAAGCATTAAACAATAAAACCTTTTCTACACTAAACAATAACTTAAAAGAATTTATAAAATATATAGCAGAAGACAGAAAAATTAAACTAAATTTAGATACAAAAATAAATGCAAAATACGAAACTAGTACTAAATTAAAGCAAGATTTCTATGTATATATTGAAGAAGATGAATTTGCTATTAGTTGTAAAATGGGAAATGGTAATAGTGTTCATCAAGAAAAATGTTCAGATTTCATAAAATATATTAAAGAAGAATTAAATGCAAATGAAGATGTATGCAATGATATTTGCCTTTTTCTATGGGCTGATGGAACTCTTGATGGTAGTGGTTTAATGGACAAAGATGAAAAAGGAGATATAATATGTAGATTTACATCAAAAGAATTTAGGAATAAATATCCAGAAAAAGCAGAAAATATTCAAGGATTTTTAGATAAAAATAAACGAATTCTTATAGATAGATTTTTATTTATAGGAAGGCATAATAGTAGAGTTGATTATATATATCATGGTAATGAGATAAATGGAAGATGGATATCATCCGAAGAAATCATAAAAATTAATATGAAGGCTGATAACAACAATACAATTCATGTTGGAAAAATGTCTTTACAATCTTGGAATGTATCTAAAAAAGGAACATCGGAACAAAAGAGAGGTCAATTACAAGTTAAATATTCTCAAATTAAAAATGATATATTTGAATTAATGAAAATAAATACTACAAATGTTAATACATTTATGGGTGATAAAGAAGAATTTGATATATCAAATAGGTTTAATAAGAATAAAAAATCTAGTATTTGGAAATATTTAACAGAAGAAATTGATGATTTAGAAAATGTTTTTATGGTAAAAGTTTCAGATAGAGTACTATCACATTTAAGTAATAAAAAAGTATATCCTAAATCAGATGCATATTTAATTAGAGCAAATATAACTCAAGATTTTTTATTGCAAAAAGAATATGAATTAACAGAAAACGACCTAAAGGATATTAATTATGAAATAATAAAAAACTCTGGAATATCAGTAAAAATTGATGGGTCAAATAACTATACAATACAGAAGCTAACACACGAATCATTTTTAAAAGCATTTTCTGGAATTTTAGATAATACAGAATTTATATTTATGGGACTACTCTTATACAGTAATGAAAAAGAAAAAAATAAAAATGAAATGATAATGGAAAAACTAAATATAGACGAAGAAAAATTTAAAATATATTTTAATGAAAAATTAGATAAGCAAATAGATTATCATAATATCAAAGATTTAAATGAAATAAGAAAATTTTCACAAAATTATTTAAAAAATCAGATAATAAACAATAAAAAAATACACAGTTCATTATTTACAGGATCTGACTGGTTTGATGAGCCATATGTAGCTCATTATATATATTTAAACAAGGCACTAAATAAAAATGAATTATCAGACTTTTCAATAACAACAGGATCAGGAAGAAGTAAAGGGCAATTCTCAATTGAAATAAAACCAATTTAGGATAAAATGGAGGAATTATATGGAAAGAAAGGATATAGTATTAAAATCTAATTGTGATAATTTATCAGTTAGTGTAACAATATTTATACCTGATGGAGATATAAAAGGAATATTTCAGATATCACATGGTATGGCAGAGCACAAAGAAAGATATTATGATTTTTTAGAATATTTAACAAAACAAGGATATGTTACAATAATAAGTGATCATAGAGGGCATGGAAAAAGTGTAAAAGAAAAAGAAGATTTAGGTTATTTTTATGATGATAATGCTCAATGTATAGTAGAAGATTTACATCAAATAACTTTATATGTAAAAGAAATGTATCCAGATAAAGAAATGATTTTGTTTGGACATAGTATGGGTTCTATGGCAGTAAGAAAATATATAAAAAAATATGATAGAGATATAGATAAACTAATTGTATGTGGTTCACCAAGTAAGAATACATTTGTTAATCTAGCAATATTTATAATAAAAGTGATGAAGATATTTAGAGGTGAAAGATACAAAAGTAATTTTATACAAAACTTAGCTATTGGAAATTACAATAAAAGTATAAAAGATGCTAAATCAAAGAATTCATGGATTTGTGCTAACAATGAAACCGTAGAAAAATATGATAATGATGAATTATGTGGATTTATATTTACGTTAAACGGATTTGAGAACTTATTCAAATTAATGAGGGATATATATACAAAAGAAGGTTGGGAATTAAACAACAAAGAACTTCCAATACTATTCATTGCTGGAAGTAATGACCCAGTAATAATAAATGAAGACAGATGGAAGGAAAGTCAGGAATTTTTAAGAAAAATAGGATATATAAATGTAAAAGGAAAACTATACAAAGGTTTAAGACATGAGATTTTAAATGAAAAAAACAAACAAGAAATTTATGAGGATATTGTAAAATTCATAATATAAGAACAACATTATAGAGATAGACAAATAGTTTATGTAGGGACTGCCTTTGGCAGTCCTTAAATCACGTAAAGTACTTTGACTTAAACCATACAAACAAAAATTTGTAAAAAGTATTGAATATATAAAAAAAATATGGTAAAATATATCAGTGTTTATCACAAAATTATATAAAAAAGGAAATAAGGAAAATGAATGACAAAATTATTATAAAAGGAGCAAAAGAACATAACCTAAAAAACATAAACCTTGAAATCCCAAGAGATAAATTAGTTGTAATTACTGGACTTTCAGGTTCAGGAAAATCATCATTAGCATTTGATACATTATATGCAGAAGGTCAAAGAAGATATGTAGAAAGTCTATCCTCATATGCAAGACAATTTTTAGGAATAATGGAAAAACCAGATGTTGAATCTATAGAAGGACTTTCACCAGCAATATCAATAGACCAAAAAACAACATCCAAAAATCCTAGGTCAACAGTAGGAACAGTAACAGAAATATATGACTATATTCGTTTATTATATGCAAGAATAGGTGTAGCATATTGTCCAAACTGTGGAAAGAAAATAGAAAAACAAACATTGGATCAAATAATAGATGATGTATTAAAATTACCAGAGGGAACTAAAATTCAAATATTAGCTCCTATTGTTCGTGGTAGAAAAGGAGAATTTGTAAAACAACTAGAAAGTTATCAAAGACAAGGATTTGTTAGAGTAAGAATTGATGGTGAAATGGTAGAACTAACAGATGATATAGAAATAGACAGAAAGAAAAAACACAATATAGAATTAGTAGTAGATAGATTAGTTATAAAAGAAGACATTAGAAACAGACTAGCAGAATCAATAGAAGTATCCTTAAAAAACGCAAATAACATAGTATTAGTAGAAATTTCAGAAAAAGGCAATAAATATGAAAAGATGTACAACACAAACTATTCCTGTGTAGACTGTGGAATAAGTATTGAAGAGTTAACACCAAGAATGTTCTCATTTAATAATCCATTTGGAGCATGTCCAGCATGTACAGGAATTGGATACTTAATGAAAATGGACGAAGATCTAATAATTCCAGATAAGAATAAAACTTTATATGATGGTGTAAAAGCATTTGGTTCAAGTACAATGAAAAAAGGGGACACCATGGCAAAAATGTACTTTGAAAGCATTGGACATCACTATGGTGTAAATATTAAACAGCCTATCAAAAAATTACCAAGAGAATTCTTAGAAAAAATTTTATATGGTACAGGAGACGAAAAAATAGACTTTGAATATGAATCTCCATTTGGAGTAAGAAAATTCACAACTCCATTTGAAGGAGTAATTCCAACACTAGAAAGAAGACACAATGAAACAAAATCACAAGGAATGAGAGATTTCTATGAAATGTACATGAGTGAATCAGACTGTCCTATATGTAAAGGAGCAAGACTAAAAAAAGAAAGTTTAGCAGTAAAAATTGAAGACAAGAACATTAATGAACTAACAGAAATGTCAATAGATAAAATAAAGCACTTTTTAAATAATCTAAAATTAACAAAACAAGAAGCAATGATTGCAGATATGATATTAAAAGAACTAAATAAAAGGCTACAATTTTTATTAGATGTTGGCCTTGAATATTTAACATTATCAAGACCAGCAGGAACATTATCAGGAGGAGAAGCACAACGTATACGTCTTGCAACTCAAATTGGATCAAGCCTAACAGGAGTACTTTATATACTAGATGAACCAAGTATAGGATTACATCAAAGAGACAACGAAAAACTAATAGCAACATTAAAGAAATTAAGAGATTTGGGAAATTCAGTATTAGTTGTAGAACATGATGAAGACACAATGTATGCTGCTGATCAAATTATAGATATAGGTCCAGGTGCAGGAGTACATGGAGGAAATGTACTAGGTCAAGGAACAGCAGAAGAAATAAAATTAGTACAAGGTTCAGAAACAGGAGCATATTTAAGTGGTAGAAAGAGAATAGAAGTTCCAAAGAAAAGAAGAAAATCAAATGGAAAATCAATTGAAGTCATAGGTGCAAATCAAAACAACTTAAAAAATATAAATGTTAAATTTCCATTAGGAGTATTCACATGTGTTACAGGAGTTTCAGGTTCAGGAAAAAGTACATTAGTAAATGATATTTTATATAAAACAATATCAAGAGACTTAAACGGTGCAAATGAAAAACCAGGAAAATGTAAAGAAGTAAAAGGAATTGAAAACATAGATAAAATAATAAACATAGACCAATCACCAATAGGTAGAACACCACGTTCTAATCCAGCAACATACACAGGAGTATTTGATGATATAAGAGAAATTTTTGCTACAACAAATGAAGCAAAAATGAGAGGATATCAAAAAGGAAGATTTAGTTTCAATGTTCCAGGAGGAAGATGTGAAGCTTGTAATGGAGATGGTTCTATAAGAATTGAAATGCACTTTTTACCAGATATTTATGTACCATGCGAAGTATGTGGAGGAGCAAGATATAATAGAGAAACTTTAGAAGTAAAATATAAAGGAAAGAGTATATCAGATGTACTTAACATGACAGTCGAAGAAGCCCTAGAATTTTTTGAAAACATACCTAAAATAAAACAAAGAATACAAACTTTAAATGATGTAGGGCTAGGATATATAAAACTAGGACAACCATCAACAACACTATCAGGAGGAGAAGCACAACGTGTAAAACTTGCAACAGAATTATCAAAAAGAGCAACAGGAAAAACACTATATATATTAGATGAACCAACAACAGGACTTCATATAGCAGATGTACATAGATTAGTAGACATATTACAAAGGCTAGTAGACACAGGAAACTCAATAATAGTAATAGAACATAACTTAGACTTAATAAAAGCCTGTGATTATATAGTAGACTTAGGACCAGAAGGAGGAGACGCAGGAGGAACCATAATACAGGTGGGAACCCCAGAACAAATAGTAAAAAATGAAAGAAGCTATACAGGTAGATTTCTGAAAAAATATCTATAAAACAATATATGTGTAGGGGCACCGTTTGGGGGAATACCCATTAGGAGAGACACCACTGTGCCCTTTTGCTAAATATATGTAAAATGAACTGGGCACGAATAATCGTGCCCATAAAATTATCTATCGTTGTTTTGATTTTGATTGTTGTTATTGTTATTATTGTTGTTGTTATTATTTTTGTTGTTATTTTTCTTTTCTTTTGACATAATAAATGCACCTCCAATACAATTAAGTATAAACATATTATTAACAAAAAAATATAAAATATACATTTTTATAAAAATTTTAAATTAGAAAAATTTATAATCATTATCTGTAGGAGGCATGGTTTGGTTTAATACCAAGCTATGCCTCCTTTTCTAAGTGCGACGGGCATGTCGTTTAGTTAATCGGTGAAAGTCCGTAGTGGAGGTAT
>CAPZDM010000057.1 GCA_948745425.1 uncultured Clostridia bacterium | reverse complement strand
AAAAAGAAGAATTATCACATTATAGTAATGCAACAACAGACATAGAATTTGCCTTTCCATTTGGTTGGGGAGAATTATGGGGAATTGCTGATAGAACAGACTTTGACTTAAAAAAACATATGGAATTTTCTAAAGAAGATATGACATATTTAGATGCAGAATCTAATGAAAAATATATACCATATTGTATAGAACCATCATTAGGAGCAGATAGAGTAGCATTAGCATTTTTATGTAATGCATATGATGAAGAAGAAATTGCAGAAGGAGATACAAGAATAGTATTACATTTACATCCAGCACTTGCACCATATAAAGTAGCAATACTTCCATTATCTAAAAAATTATCAGATAAAGCAAATGAAGTATATGATATGTTATCTAAGAAATTCATATGTGATTATGATGAGACAGGAAGTATAGGAAAAAGATATAGAAGAGAAGACGAAATAGGAACACCTTATTGTGTAACAATAGACTTTGATACATTAGAAGATAATACAGTTACAATAAGAGATAGAGACACAATGGAACAAATAAGATTACCAATAAATGAATTAAATCAATGGCTAGAAGAAAAAATAGAATTCTAATTATACGAAAATAGGAACTATAACAATTGTTTAAAAGCGATATTTGTGACTCAAGAAGGGAAGGATAATAATGCAAGAGGAGCACCAGATAGAATTAAATGATTTGATTTCTACGATAAAGAAAAATAATAAGATAGCAGATATAAAGATAGTAACAAAAGCATATAATTATGCTTTACTTCATCATGGAGATCAAAAAAGAAAATCAGGAGAACCATATATTATACATCCATTAAATGTAGCTAATATTCTTGCAGGATTAGGAATGGATACTACTACAGTTTGTGCAGCATTATTACATGATGTTATAGAAGATACAAAGGCTACACGCCAAGATTTAATAAAAGAATTCGGAAAAGAAGTAACAGAAATTGTAGATGGTGTAACAAAATTACAAAAATTGCAATATACAGATAAAGAAGAACAACAAGTTGAAAACTATAGAAAAATGTTTTTAGCTATGGGAAAAGATATAAGAGTAATACTTATAAAATTAGCAGATAGACTTCACAATATGAGAACTTTAAAATATTTAACAAGAGATAGACAATTAGCAATTTCAAAAGAGACAATGGATTTATATGCTCCACTTGCAAATAGAATAGGTATGTATTCACTAAAATGGGAATTAGAAGATTTAAGCTTTAAATATTTATATCCAGACGAATATAGAGAAATATTAGAAGGATTAAATGAAAAAAGAGAAGAAAGATTAGCATTTGTAGAAAAAATAAAAGATCAAATTACTCTTGAACTAAAAAAGGCAAAAATAGTAGCTGATACTTCAGGTAGAGCAAAGCATATATATAGTATTTATAGAAAAATGCAAAGAGATAATATAACTTTAGATCAGGTATATGATTTATTTGCATTAAGAATAATAGTTAATTCGGTAAAAGATTGTTATGCAGCATTAGGAGTTGTTCATGAATTATATAATCCAATGCCAGGAAGATTTAAAGATTATATAGCTGTTCCAAAAGCTAATATGTATCAATCATTACATACTACTTTAATAGGTCCAAATGCAACTCCAGTAGAGGTTCAAATACGTACCTGGGACATGCATAGAATAGCAGAATTTGGTATAGCAGCACATTGGGCATATAAGGAAGCTAATAGATTTAAGAAAACCACAGTTAAAGTAGAAGAAGACAAACTGTCATGGCTAAGAGAATCTTTGGAATGGCAAAAAGAAATGAATGACCCAGATGAATTCTTAAATACTTTAAAAAAAGAATTATTTGAGGATGAAGTATATGTATTTACAAAAAATGGCGAAATTAAAGTGTTGCCAAAAGATGCAACTCCAATAGATTTTGCATATAGTATACACACAGAAGTTGGAAATAGAATGACAGGATGTAAAATAAATTTACAAATGATGCCAATAATAACAAAATTAAATAATGGAGACATTGTAGATATAATTACATCTGATAATGCAAAAGGACCAAGTAGAGATTGGCTAAAATTTGTTCAAAGTACTAGAGCTAAAAACAAAATTCAGCAGTGGTTTAAAAAAGCAAATAGAGAAGAAAATATTGAAAAAGGTAAAGAATTGCTTTCAAGAGAAATAAAAAGAGTAGGATTAACAGAAAATGAACTTTATAAACAAGAATATATTAATGCTATGCTTGAGAGATATAAATTTCCTAATGTAACAGAAATGCAGTCTTCTGTAGGATTTGGAGCAATATCAGCAGGTAAAATAGTTTCCAAATTATTAAATGAATATTCTAAAGACCATAAAGAAGAAGAATTAGAAAAGAAAATTGAAGAGTTATCAAGTTCAAATAAAAAAATAATACAAGGTAAGCCATCAAATTCAGGAGTAATTGTTAAAGGAATTGATAATTGCCTAGTAAAATTTGCAAAATGTTGTAATCCTGTTCCAGGAGATAGTATAATAGGGTATATAACAAGAGGAAGAGGAGTTTCGGTTCACAGAAGTGATTGTATAAATGTAAATGAATTACTAGAACAAGAAGATAGAATAATTGAAGTTTCATGGTATGAAAAAGCAAAAACTTCTTATAATGTAAATATAGAAATATATTCAAATGATAGAAATGGTTTATTATCAGATATTGTAAGAGAATTCGGAAATGAAAAAGTAAGTATACTTGATATTCACTCAAAGGTTACAAAAGAAAAAATAGTTATAACAGAAGTTACTACTGAAATAGAAAATTTAGATACACTAAATAAATTGTTTAGAGTTTTAAGAAAGATTGATAGTGTGTACGAGGTCAAGCGTAAAAATTGATATAACAATTATTTTGCAAATATAGTTTATATAAAGAATTAGTAGAAGGGAATAATAAAAATGATACTAAAGACATTAAAAATAAATACTTTGTTATCAGATCCAACAAATTGCTATATAATTCATGATGAAGAAACAAAAGAAACTATGGTAATAGATCCAGCAGGAGAAGTAGATAAAATAATAGAAATGTTAAATATTTTAGAGGCAAAACTAAAATATATAGTAATAACACATTGCCATGGAGATCATGTAGGTGGAGTAAATGAATTAAGAGAAAAATCAGGAGGAACAATACTATTACATAGAATATGTGAGCAAAATATAAATAATCAAGAAATAATGTTAACAGAATATATAGGTATGGAACCTGTTGTATTAAATGATGTAAGAAGAGTAGATGATGAAGATTTACTTCATTTAGGAAATATAGAAATGCGAGTAATTCATACTCCTCGGTCATACAAATGGAGGAATATCATTATATTACAAAGAAGACAAAATGCTATTTTCTGGAGATACTTTATTTAGAGGAACTTGGGGAAGAACAGACTTACCAACAGGAAGTTTAGAAGCTATAATGGATTCAATAATAAATAAATTATTAATACTCCCAGATGATACATTAGTATATCCAGGGCATGGAGTATCAACAATTATAAGAGAGGAAAAACCAATATATTTAAAACTACAACCTAGAGGATATTAATAGTAATAAAATTAAATAGAAATGAATATATATAATAATAGTGTTTAGGACAAGGAGAATCTAATGAAGATTACAGTTATAAATCTAAAAAAGATTATTAAATATATATTCATTTTTTTTGTAATAGCTATAATATTAATATTATTAGTAAAATCATTAAAAACAGAAAAAACAATCAAACAAGAGGAAAAGAAGACATCACTACTTCAATGTCTAAAATATGAACTCCCAGTTACAAGAGTAGTAGAGGAAAGCATTGAAGAAAATAAAAAAATAGACATAGGAATAAAAATATTATCAATGCAAATTGGAATGTTTAACAATATAACAACAAAAGATAAGGAAGAACAGAATTTGGAAGAACCAATAATTGAGGAAGAATCTATACAGCAACAAGAAGATATAAGTAAAATTACAGAACCAGAAGATTTAGAAAATAAAGATACAAAGATAATAGATGAAAATAATATAAAAGAAACATATACAAATAAATACAAAGATGTAAAAATAAATAATCAAACAGATTATGATATTTCACAAGTTCTAGAAAGTGCTTCATACACAGTTGAGAATAAAGAAAAAGTTGTTATATATCATACACATACTTGTGAAAGTTATACACCAACACAAAACTACAGCTATCCAATGACAGATTCATATAGAACTACAGATTTAAATTTTACTGTATCAAAGGTAGGAGATGAATTATCATCACAACTAGAGAAATATGGTTTTAATGTAATACATAGTAAAACTTACCATGATTATCCATCATATAGTGGTTCATATGGAAGATCATTAAAAACTTTAGAAAGCATATTGGCTAAAAATAAAGAAGCAGAAATAACAATTGATTTACATAGAGATGCAGTTGGAAGTAAAAGCAATTATGCACCAAGTGTACAAATAGGAGATGAAGTTTGTGCACAAGTTATGTTTGTAATTGGAACAGATGGATCTGGATTAGAACATGAGAATTGGAGAAAAAACTTACAATATGCAATAAAGGTACAAAGTATAGCAGATGAATTATATCCAGGATTATTTAGACCAATAATATTAAGAAATGCTAGATATAATCAGCATTTAACAACAGCGTCTACAATAATAGAAGTAGGAGCAACAGGAAATACATTAGAACAATGTTTAGCAAGTATGAAATATGTAGCAAATGTTTTACATAAAGCAACAGAATAAAAACAAAAATAGTCTAAAATTTGCTTCTAATTAAATCTTTACATATTTACATAAATATGGTAAAATATTAATTATGAAATTTTATATAAAATTTTGGAGGTAAATATGAGAAGTAGAGAAGTAAAAATGTCTTATAATAAAGATACAAATACTAGTCCAAAAATAAAACAATTAGAAGTAAATGATCAAGAGAAATTTATAGACTATGTTAGCTACATAAAAGAGGAAATGTTTGAGCTTCAAGCCAGAGTAAAAAGTTTAAGAATAGCACAATTTATTGGAAAATATGATAAATATATAAAAGCAGAATTATCAGAGGAAATAGAAAAACTTGGAGGAACAACAATGATGGTACATCAAGAGAAAAAGTTGGGTCAAGTAACAGATAGAAAGATACATGTACATAATACGTCTGATATAGCATACAAAATATCAATGAGAATTTTAAGAGATGAAAATATATCTAAGGGAATAGCATTAGCAGCACTTCTTCATGATATTGGACAACCTGCTTTAGGTCACCTTGGAGAAAATACAGCCTCAAAAGTTTCATCTAGTAAACAAGGAGGACCACGTCCACATAATGCAACTGGTGCTGTTCAGATTTTACATAGATGTTCAAGTAAAATAAAAAGAGCAATAAAGAATGGAATAGCAATAGAAATGATATCAGAAGAAGCAAATGAAAGAAATGTAAGTATAGAAGAAATATCTAATAATATAAAAGAAGGAAAAGAGTCTAACCTAGAAAATGAAATCAGAATTAAATGTGAAGAAGCAAAAAATCAAATAGAAGAGGCAATTAAAACTCTAGCTATGTCAGCAGGAAGACATAATGGAGAAAGAGGTACTGCAAATATAATACCAAATTATGAAATAACATTTAGTGACTTCCATAAAGTATTAGAAAATTGTTTTGTATATGAAGGAGCAGATAAAGAAATGCAATCTGCTAATATAATAGATGCAATAGTTAAAATATCTGACCAAATATCTTCTATTACATATGATGTGATAGATGGTAAAAAAGGTGGACTAGCAATATATATACCTACAAGCTATGCTGAACCTACTTCTAAAATATTAGGAACAGAAAAAGAAGTAGCAATAAAAAGGTTCAAAGGAAACAATATTGAATTAAATGAACTTGTATTAGAAATACAGGACAAACTAATAGAGAGTTTAGTAAGAAGTAGTAGTAAAAAGAAAATAAAACTAGATTTAGAATCATCATTATATGGAAAAAAAGATAGAAAAACAGGAGAAACTAAAGTACAAGGACTTAGAATGCTAACATATTCAGAATATTTACCATATACTAGTGGAGAAGAAGAGGTTAAAGTTTTACAAAAAGCATGGTATAATTGTACAGAAAAATTAGCTAATGAAATATTACAACCAGATAGAATGTTTTCAAGACAACTTAATGCTATATTTAGAATGGAGGAAGATGATACAAGAAGAGAAAGATATGAAGAAATTGTAATGCAACAATATGCTGGAAAAGAAGAGTATAAAGATTTTATGAAATATGTATTAAAGACTACACCAGAAGAATATGCATTTATAAAGCAAAATTGCCATAAATATGGAGTAAATTTACTTATAGAAAAAATAGAAAAAGCAAAAGAAAGATTTAAAAGTGAAAAAGGAGAATATGTAAGTAATATAGATGATGAAATAGAACAAGGAATATATAATTATATGTATTCATCAGATAAAGGAATACCAAATCCAGAAAATGAAGAAGGATATACTGATAAAGAAATTGAAGAAATATATAAAGACATTAATAATATAAGATCTATGCAAGGAAAAAATAAATTACTATTACAAAGAGATGAAAGAATAGCAACACAATTAGCACTTGGATATATTGAAACTAGATTTAATGATTCTGGTTTTGTAAACTTTTGCCTTAAAATAGGTGCAATATCAGAAGAAGAAGCTAAGGTCTTAAGGAAGCCATATGATCCAGTATCAAATTGTCATTACATAACAGATAGTATAAAAAAGGCAGGAAAAGATTATGCAGAAGCTGAAGAGGAAGAATTAGAAATTTAAAAAAGCACTTAAAAACCCTTGCGTTTTAAACATTTTTGTTGTATACTAAGAAAGTATTAAATTACCTTACTCTTGGAAAAAGGTGAAAGCACCACTTTTTCTATGAATAGGGCGTATATAAAAATAGGAGGTGTAATTAAATGACAGTAGAAAGAAAACAAGAAATTATCAATACTTATAGAAGAGATGAAAAAGACACTGGTTCTTCTGAAGTTCAAATAGCTCTTTTAACAGAGAGAATTAAAGAACTAACAGAACATTTAAAAGTTCACAAGAAAGATAATCATTCTAGACGTGGACTATTAAAAATGGTTGGTAAAAGAAGAAATCTACTTAACTATTTAGAGAAAAATGATGTTGAAAAATACAGAGAAATAGTTGAAAAATTAAATTTAAGAAGATAATCATTAGATGTAATTTAAACGTCAATGATTATAAGGATTATTCCTTAGTAATTTTATGGGCGTTTGAGAAATAGTCAAACGTCCAAAAATGTATTAATTAACATAGATTAGAAGTAGCTTGGATAATATTTTAACAAAAGTACAAAATATATAATAAAATTAAAATATTATCGAAGTTACGAACTAATTTATGTAACAAAAAGAAAAGAGGTAAAAATATATGTTTAAAACTTTTGAAACAGAATTAGCAGGAAGAAAATTAATAATTGAAAGTGGTAAAACTTCAGAACTTGCCAATGGGAGTGTCTGGGTAAGATATGGGGAAACAGTTGTAATGGTAAATGTCACAGCATCTAAAGAACCAAAAGAAGGAATTGACTTTTTCCCATTATCAGTAGATTATGAAGAAAAACTATATGCAGCAGGGAAAATTCCAGGAAGCTTTACAAAAAGAGAGGGAAAACCAGCAGATAAAGCTATACTTACATCAAGAGCAATAGATAGACCATTAAGACCATTATTTCCAAAAGACTTTAGAAATGATGTATGTGTAGTTGCAACAGTATTATCAGTAGAACCAGATAACTCTCCAGAAGTTGCAGCAATGATAGGAGCATCAGCAGCACTATCAATATCAGATATACCATTTGGTGGACCAACAGCAGCTGTAAACGTTGGATATGTTGATGGACAAATTGTAATAAATCCAACATTAGAGCAAAGAGAAAAAACAGAATTAACATTAACTGTTGCAGGAACAGTAGACAAAATTGCAATGATTGAAGCAGGAGCTAATGAAATTCCAGACGATATTATGCTAGAAGCTATAAAAACAGCACATAATGAAATCAAAAAACTATGTGAATTTATATCAAAAATAAAAGCAGAAATAGGAAAACCAAAATTTGAATATAAGTCATTTGAAATAGACCATGAGTTATTTGATAAAATTGCAGAAAAATACGAAGAAAGAATGTATAATGATGTACAAGAAGTAGATAAGACTGTAAGAGATGAAAATGTAGACAAAATAAAAGAAGAAGTTATGAAATACTTAATTAGTGAACTTGGTGAAGAAACAGTAGAAGAAAGAAAACAGGAAATTGGTGAGATACTTTACAAATTAGAGAAAAAATGTGTAAGAAAAATGATTTTAGAAGAACATAAACGTCCAGATGGAAGAAAACTAGATGAAATAAGACCTTTATCATGTGAAGTAGGACTATTACCAAGAGTACATGGTAGTGCAATATTTACGAGAGGACAGACCCAAGTATTATCAATAGCAACATTAGGAATGGTAAGCGAAGAACAAATATTGGATGGACTAGATGAGCAAACATCAAAAAGATATATACATCAATATAATTTCCCAGGATATAGTGTTGGTGAAGCCAAAACATCACGTGGACCAGGTAGACGTGAAGTAGGACATGGTGCACTTGCTGAAAAAGCATTAGTACCAGTTATACCATCAGTAGAAGAATTCCCTTATACAATAAGAGTTGTATCAGAAGTATTAAGTTCAAATGGTTCAACATCACAAGCAAGTATTTGTGGAAGTACATTAGCATTGATGGATGCAGGAGTACCAATAAAAACTCCAGTTGCAGGAATTTCAACAGGACTTGTAACAGATGAAAATGATTCTAATAGATATGTAATGTTAACAGATATTCAAGGATTAGAAGATTTCTTTGGAGATATGGACTTTAAAGTGGGTGGAACACATAAAGGAATAACAGCAATTCAAGTTGATATAAAAATTGATGGACTATCTTATGATATAATAGCCCAAGCATTTGAAAGAACTAAAAATGCAAGAATGTATATTTTAGATGAAATAATGGCACCACAAATTGCAAAACCAAGAGAAGAAATTTCTAAATATGCACCAAAAATAATAAATACAAAAATTAAAGTAGAAAAAATCAAAGATGTAATAGGTCCTGGTGGAAAAATGATTAATAAGATAATATCTGAAACAGGAGTTAAAATGGATATTGAAGAAGATGGAAATGTATTTATTTATGCAACAAATCCAGAAGATGGAAACAAAGCATTAGAAATGGTAAAAGAAATTGTAAAAGAAATAGAAGTAGATGGAATATATGATGGAATAGTTACAAAAATAACAACTTTTGGAGCGTTTGTTGATGTAGGTGGAGGAAAAGAAGGATTACTTCACATTTCAAAAATATCAAAGCAAAGAGTAGCAAAGATTGAAGATGTATTAAAAGTAGGAGATACAATAAAAGTTAAAGTATATGAAATAGATGAGCAAGGAAGAATAAACTTAACACATAAGGAGTTTGAAGAAGACAAGGAACAATAAATTTTCATATATTTTTCAAAATCTGACAAAAAATGAAGAATATTTAAATAAAAACTTGCCAAGAATAAATTAAAAGTAGTATAATATATAAGGATATAAAATAAATTAAATATAAAGTGTGAAAAATTAAAGTAATTTTACAGATACTTTAATTATAGCAAATGAATATCTATTATTAAAAGAATAGAAGGAGAGAGAAATGATATATTTATATGTATTGCAACAAGCTTTAGTATGGATTATTACAATATTTTGGCTATATCAACTATTAATAAGTCTTTGTTCTTTAGTTAAACTTAAAGATAAGCCATTATTAGAAAAAAAAGATAACAGATTTATGGCAATAATTCCTGCACATAATGAAGAAATGGTTATAGGGAACTTAATAGAAAGTTTAAAAAATCAAAATTATCCAAAAGATAAGTATGATATTTATGTAATAGCAGATAATTGTACAGACATTACCAAAAAAATAGCAGAAGATGCTGGAGCAATAGTATATGAGAGAAGATCTCCAATGGAGGAAAGAACTAAAGGTCATGCCTTGCAATGGTTTTTAAGAAAAAAGATAGCAGAAGATGCACCATATGATGCATTCTGTGTATTTGATGCAGATAACATTGTTGATGAAAACTTCTTAGTAAATATGAATAAAAAGCTTTGCCAAGGAGAAGAAGTTGTTCAAGGATATAGAGATATAAAAAATCCAACAGATAGTTGGATATCAGCAGGATATGCAATATTTTATTGGATGATGAATAGATTTTATCATTTAGCTAGATACAATTTAGGATTATCACCATTAATAAACGGTACGGGATTTATGGTTAAATTTGATGTTGTAAAACCTAATGGTTGGGAAACACAAACTTTAACAGAAGATATTGAATTTTCATTACAAAGAATAATTGCTGGAAAGAAATTAGGTTGGTCTACAGATGCTATTGTATATGATGAACAACCAGTAGAATTTAAACAAAGTTGGTCACAGAGGTCTAGATGGACAGTAGGTCATATACAATGTATGGGAATTTATACAAAACAATTAGCAGAAGCAGTAAAAGAAAAGAAAACGGCAATGAACTTTGATGGATTGTTATATATTGTTGGAAGTATACCAATGTTTATAATAACATTATTATTACTTTCATTAAACTTTATATTATATATTACAAAGAATTTCACAACAGCACAGTTAATTGAAAATTATGCAAGATATTTAATTCCAACATTTTTATTACCAATAGGAACTGCTTTAATAATAATGGTATTAGACAAAAAACCAATAAAACCTATGATAAAAGGATTATTATGTTATCC
>CAPZDM010000056.1 GCA_948745425.1 uncultured Clostridia bacterium | reverse complement strand
TAGAGAAAGATGTTCCTAGTATGAATCGAAAAGAGTATATTGTTGCTTTTAATTATACCATTGATAAAGAAAAAAATAATTTGTCTTGGGGGTATGGCAGATATTATTATGATAAAAATTCTGGAGAAAAAGCATACGAAAAGGTAATAAACGGTGGTAATCTTGCCTTTCACGATAGAGAAGAAAGGTAGGCAACTATGAGTAGAGAACTTTTTAAAAGTATGACTTACAAAGATGGAAAAGTCTATACAAGACAATGTAGCAATAATGTTTACCCAAAAGATTATTATAGTGAAGAAAATATAGGTTTAACGAGAAGATATAAGGAACTAGGACAAATTGACTTTGAAAAATGGTTTATTACCAATGGACTTATGACAGGAAATATCGAAATATTAAGTGGTAGTAATAAGATATTACAAAAATTAAATTATATTGCTAATTTATTATGGGAAGATAAAGGTTTTAGAGAATTAAAAGATAAGGAAGATAAGGCTTTTATGAAATCTTTATCTTCTAAAACAGAAAGTGACAAAGAATTAGCAAGTAAAGAGAGTATAATGGTAAAAGAAGATATTTCAAAATATGTATCTTCTTTCTACGATACTCACAATATGAAATTCAAAAACAAAGAAAGGGAAAGGTAATTGTTTATGAAAAAATATGAGGAAATCATAAAAGGGCAAGATCCGTTTCAATGTGCATTGGCATTAGAATATTTGCTACGAAATGGTAGAGAAAATTTGCAAGATGATGTTTATTATCAAAACTTACAAGATAATATTAAAGATAATGATGATTCTAGGAGTGGCATTACAAATGGCTATGCTTTAGATTCTTTAAAAATTGCTAGAGATATGGCAAAGTTAGATACAAAAGAATTATGTGAGTATATCTATGATGAAGAAAAAGATAAAAAAGAACAAGAAAAAAAGTTAAAAAAACAAGAAAGGAGCAGATAATAAGTGGAAGTTAAAATAAATCGAGAGATTAGAAATTATACCGAAAGTATATTCTTTGGACTGTCTTTAAGACAGTTCATTTTTTCTGTCTTTGCTTGTGGAGTAGCAGTTTTACTTTACTTCTTATTAAAGGGCAAATTCGGAATAGAAACACTTTCTTGGGTGTGCATTTTGGGTGCTTCGCCATTTGCAGCACTAGGCTTTCTTACTTACAATGGTATGACAGCCGAGAAGTTTATATGGGCTTGGTTAAAATCAGAGTTTTTAGTGCCTAAACAATTAACTTTCAAGCCCACTAATTTTTATTATGAATTATTAAAAGATGAAATCGAAAAAGGAGGAAAACAATGTTAGTTTTTAGAAAAGAGTTAATGTTAAAAAGACTAGAAAAAGAGAATTTACTTGATAAAGTAGATGATGAAGTAATGAAACTAATGAATGAACTTGATGGGAAAGAAGTTCATAAAAACGATTGGAAAGCACTCGTATTTGATGAGTTAGAATATATTGCTCGTGATAGTGAGGGAACAACTTATCCTATCAATAAATATGATGTAGAGGAAGTAGAAAGAATTTCTACTAAAAAAGATGATAGGGGGTGCAGATAATGAAAACCCTAAAAATGTTATTTAAAAATGATAAAGAAAAGTTTGTTGCTCCTAAAGGAGTACAGGACACCATACCAGTTCAACGAATCTGGGAAGATGGTGTCTTTTTAGTTGGCAAGAATAAATACTCTAAAACATTTAGATTTACAGATATAAATTATGCAGTAGCAAGTCGTAGTGATAAAGAAGCAATGTTTTTGGAATATTCAGAACTATTAAATAGTTTTGACTGTGGAGCAACTACTAAAATCACTATATCTAATCGTAGATTAAATAAAGTGGATTTTGAAAAGACTATATTACTTCCTATGAATGAAGATAGTCTTGATGAATATAGAAAAGAATATAATAAAATGCTTTTAGATCAAGCAACTGGAGCAAATGGAATTATACAAGAAAAATTTATTACTGTTTCAGTTAATAAAAAGAATATCGAAGAAGCAAGAAATTACTTTGCTCGTATCGGAGCAGATTTAAGTAATCACTTCTCACAATTAGGCTCAAAGTGTATCGAACTAGACGCAGTTGATAGACTTCGTATATGTCACGACTTTTATAGAGTAGGAGAAGAAACTTGTTTCAATTTTGATATGTTATCGAATATGAAAAAAGGACATAGTTTCAAAGATTATGTATGTCCAGATTCAATAGAATTTGAAAAAGACTATTTTAAAATGGGAAATCGCTATGGTAGAGTATTGTTCTTAAAAGAATATGCTAGTTATATTAAAGATACTATGGTAGCAGAACTAACAGACCTTAATAGAAATATTATGATGTCTATTGATGTAGTGCCTATCGCTATGGATGAAGCAGTACGAGAAGTAGAAAATAGGCGACTTGGTGTAGAAACAAATATCACGAATTGGCAACGCAGACAAAATGCAAATCAAAACTTTAGTGCTATTATACCTTATGACCTAGAACAACAGAGAAATGAAAGCAAAGAGTTTTTAGATGATTTAACTACTCGTGACCAAAGAATGTTTTTATCAGTTCTTACAATGGTGCATACGGCAGATACAAAAGAGCAACTTGATAATGATACAGAGAGTTTACTTACAACGGCTAGAAAACACCTTTGTCAATTCGCAATTCTAAAATTTCAGCAAATGGACGGACTTAATACTGCTATGCCACACGGAGTTAGAAAAATAGATACTTTAAGAACACTTACGACCGAAAGTCTAGGTGTTTTTATTCCTTTTAGGGTGCAAGAGATAAATCACGAGAACGGTATTTACTACGGTCAAAATGTTATAAGCAAAAATATGATTATAGCAGATAGGCGACAACTTCTAAATGGAAATAGTTTTATTCTTGGAGTTAGTGGCTCTGGTAAGTCATTTACTGCTAAAAATGAAATAGTGTCAGTAATACTTCGTGATCCAAATGCAGATGTAATTGTAGTTGACCCAGAACGAGAAGAAAGTAGGCTTGTAAAAGCATTAGGAGGGGAAGTAATCCATATATCAGCAACGAGTGATAATCATATAAACGCAATGGATATGAATAGCGAATACGGAGATGGAGCAAACCCTGTTATTTTGAAGTCAGAGTTTATTTTATCTTTGTGCGAACAGTTGATAGGGGGAAATAATCTCGGACCAAAACAAAAATCAATAATTGATAGGTGTACTGCTCAAGTATATAGACATTATCAACAGGGCAACTATCAGGGAACACCACCAACTCTACAAGATTTTAGAGAAGAACTACTAAAACAAACAGAGCCAGAAGCAAAAGAGATAGCACTTGCTATTGAATTATTTACAGATGGTAGTTTAAATACTTTCGCTAAACAAACGAATGTTGATACAAATAGTAGGCTAATTTGTTACGACATTTTAGATTTAGGAAAACAACTACAACCTATCGGAATGTTAGTTGTGCTTGATAATATTTTAAATAGAATAACAATGAACAGGGCTAAAGGTAGAAATACCTTTATTTTTATTGATGAAATCTATCTTTTATTTCAACACGAATATTCAGCAAACTTCCTATTTACTTTATGGAAAAGAGTTCGTAAGTATGGTGCTTATGCTACTGGTATTACCCAAAATGTAGATGACCTTTTACAAAGCCATACTGCTAGGACAATGTTAGCGAATAGTGAGTTTATTGTAATGCTTAATCAAGCAAGTACCGATAGAGTAGAACTTGCAAAACTACTTAATATATCAGACTTGCAAATGAATTATATTACTAATGTTGGAGCAGGACAGGGGCTTTTAAAAGTAGGAAGTTCGCTTGTTCCTTTTATAAGCAAATTCCCTACGAATACAAAACTTTATAAATTGATGACTACGAAGCCGGGCGAAAGTGATTAGTCTAGGAGGTGTCTATAATGGCAGATATAAAAGTAAAAGAAGTTGGTAAAAAAACGATAAAGACACTTGATAAGGGGGTAATAGCAACCGAAAGACTAAAAGACACCATAGTTCATACAAAAGAAAAAGCAGAAAGTACACAGTCTAACGATAGTAATATTATAGAAGATGGTAGTAATAAAATTACTTTTGTTGCAAATAGAACAGTTGATGAAACAGTTTATCATTTCAATAAATATGGTAAAAAAGCAGTAGTAGATACAAAAGACAATGTTATTAAGACAAAAGTCAAAATTAAAAATATTAAAGATAAACTACTGGCTCAAAAAAATAAAAAAGTTGCAACTAAAGGAACAAAAACTGCAATAAAGACTGGTAAAAGTGTTGCAAAGAAAACAGAGAAAGTGGCGAAAGAATCTGTTAAGGCTTCACAACGAGCATTAAAACTTGCCAGAGAAACTGCGAAACAAACTGCTAGAGCAACAAAGGCAGTAGTGAAAGCCACTATATCTGCGATAAAAGGGATAATTGCTGCAACAAAGGCACTTATCTCTTTACTTCTTGCAGGTGGTTGGGTTGCTATGGTTGTAATCGTTATAATATGTTTAATAGGGCTACTTGTTGGCTCTATTTTTGGTATATTCTTCAGTAGTGAAAAAACAAGTCCAAATGCTATTACTATGAAAGATGTTATTGCAGAATGTAATCAAGAATTTTCTGATAAACTTCAAACAATACAAGACCAGAATCCACACGATGACTATGTTCTTGATGGTAATATGGCTACTTGGAAAGATGTTCTAATTATTTACACAGTAAAACAAGCAAATGGCTTTGATGGTAGCGAAGTTATCACAATGGATGATAACAAAAAAGCATTAGTTAAGCAGATATTCTGGGAAATGAATAGTTTATCTTCAGAAGTAAAAACAGAGAAAGTAACAGAACAGGGTGTCAATACTGATGAAATGCCAAAAGAAGTAGAAAAACGAGTCTTGCATATAAAGATAACTTCTAAAAATGCAGAACAAATGAAGAATGATTATCACTTTAATTCTGCCCAAATAAGGCAATATAACGAGTTGTCTAGTAGTGAATATAATTCGCTATGGGGTGGAGTTATTTATGGCTTAAATAATACTGGCGACTTTATTAACTGGCGACAAGCAGGACAAAGTTGGTCGAATATAAGAATAGGTAATACAAGTAGTACCATAGGTAATATAGGTTGTTTAGTGACTTCGATAGCAATTCTAATCGAAAAGTCTGGAGCAAATACAACTATCGTTCCATTTAATCCAGGTACTTTTGTCGAAGCCCTAAATAATAATGGTGGCTTTGATGAAAAAGGTAATCTATATTATGCTCCTATAAATAAAGTAGTACCAAACTTTAGGTATATAGAAAATGTCAATTTAAGAGGTAAAACTAGAGCCGAAAAACTAGAATTGATAAAACAATACCTTAATCTAGGGTTTCACATAACTATTGAAGTTAAAGGAGCAACACCCGGTAATCAACATTGGGTAGCAATACTTGGCGTTGATGGTAACAATGTAAATATTGTTGATCCTGCTAGTGATAAAACAGATTTGTGGAGTGCTTATGAATGGAGTAAGTCATCACAGTTTAATTATTTTAAGGCAGAATAATGATATTAGCATTGATAAAATTAAATATAGGAGTAATTTTCTTATATTTTAAAATTAAAAAGGTTATTTCAAAATCAAAGAAATAACCTTAATACATATTAAGAAAATCTTTTAAAGTTATAGATTATTTATGTCACTATTATTGACAAAACTAATGAAATTAGTTATAATATAT
This sequence comes from uncultured Clostridia bacterium, assembly GCA_948745425.1. Lineage (GTDB taxonomy): Bacteria > Bacillota > Clostridia > TANB77 > CAG-508 > CAKPSH01. The sequence continues at coordinate 5,172 of CAPZDM010000056.1, read as the reverse complement.
TGCAGTTAGTTAAGGAGGATAATATGTCAAGAAGAAATATTACTGAAGAACTTATTGTTGAAACTTCTGCTCGTATCGCAAATAAAGTTGGATTAGATAATTTATCGCTCAAAAGTATTGCAGAAGAATTAAATATTAAATCACCATCTTTATATAATCATATAACGAATCTTGATGATGTAAAACGAAGAATTATGATTTATGGTTGGAAGCAAGTATCAGAAAAAATAGTTGATTCTGCTGTTGGAGTATCAGAATATGAGGCTTTAAAGAATATGTGCTATGCGTTTTATGATTATGCAACTACTAATAAGGGGATTTTTACTGCTATGTTTTTTTATAAAAAGTATGAAAGTGCTGAAAATGAAAAGGCTACTGAAAGGTTATTTTATATAATGTTCAAAGTGTTGAAACCTTTAGATATTAGTGATGATAATATAAATCATATTATAAGAACATTTAGAAGTTTTTTAGAAGGATTTTGTTCGCTTGTAAATAGTAGTGCTTTTGGTAATCCAGTATCGATCAAAGAAAGTTTTGATGTATCGGTAGAAATAATTATAAATGGTATAAAATCATTAGCAGGAGGAAAATAGAAATGTCAATAATATTAAAACATATATTAAGAAATATTAAAAAAAATAAAATAAGAAGTTTATTAATAATTGTAGCCTTATCAATAGCAACAACTGTCTTAGTATTGGATATAACTTTACCAAATGAAATAGTATTAAAATACGAAGAAACTTTAAGAGGTGTATATGGCAAAACTGATATAGAAGTTTCAACAGTAATGCCGTTTGGAATAGAAGATTTAACTTTAAAAAATGAAAACATAACAACAACTGGTGTTTCCACACTCAAGACCAAAACATCAGACAACAAGGTAATGACAATTTTTGGTATAGATGTAGAAAATGCAAAGCAATTAGAATTGATAGGTAAAGATGTTCCAGTTTTAAATGATAATGAAGTAGTAATGTCTAAAAAAACGGCTCAAGATTTTGACTACAAAGTAGGCAGTATATTAAAAATAAATTATGAAGATAAAATATACGAGCTTAAAGTAGTAAAATTAATAGATGAGAAAGGATTATCTGCTTTAAATGTGGAAGATAAGATATTATATGCCAATATAAATACAGTAAACAATATAAAAAAAATTGAAACGGGAAAGTTTGAAACATTATACATTGATGTAAGTGATGATTCAAATATAAAAGAATTTCAAGAAGATTTAAAAGATAATAATGAAAATTACATAATAAAACAATTAATAGATGCAGAAGCAATAAAAGATCAATGCACTATGGCAAGTAGTTTGATGACTATGATTGTTGTAATGTCAACAATAATGATTTTCTTTGTAATTAGTTCTTTAAATAAAATAATTATAGCAGAGAGAACACCAGTTATAGGAACATTTAGAAGTGTAGGTGCTACAAAGCACAAGATGAATCTAATATTAATTATAGAAAATGCAGTATATGGATTATTTGGGGGAATTATAGGCAGTATATTAGGATATATTCTAAAAAGCAAAGCATCTGGAATATTATTTTTTGCAACAACAAACAATATAAATTTGTCAGAAAAAACGACACCTCTAACATTAGGAACAATAGTTATAGGAATCTTATTTGCTATATTATTGCAAATAGTTATAACAGTTAAAGAGATTACAAAAACAAATAATAAGCCAATTAAAGATATGATTTTTAATACAAAAAATTCAAGATATAAATTAGGAAAAACAGGAACAATGATAGGCTTTATAATGATATTTTTAGGGGGAGTTATTAATTTTGCTAATTTAAAAAGTAATATGGGACTTGCTATTATTTCTTTAATAATGTTTTTTGTGGGTTTAGCAAATATTGTTCCATTTATAATGCAAATAATTTCAAAATTATTAAGTGGCTTATTAAAAAAGATAGGATTATCTACATCAATGGTTGCAACTAGAAATATTGGTTTTAATAAAATGCTAATTTCATCTTCAAAACTAATAGTTGTGGCTTTATCTTTAATGCTATCAATAATTTCTATATCTGATTCTACTACTAAAGTATTCAATTCCTTTAGAAATTTAACAGAAGGTTATGACATAGTAATACAAAATGTAAACAATAATGCAGAAAAATATGATGAATTAACTAAATTAGATAGTATTTTAAGAGTAAGATACTTATATGCTTGTATTGATGAAAAAACAACATATAATAGTGGTAAGAAGTTTAATTTTTACCCTATGATTGTAGGAGAAGAAGATTCATCAGTTTATATTAAAGAATTTGATTATAAAATTAAAGATTTGAAAAATAATGAAGTCTTACTAGATGAAAAATTTGCTTATAAAAATGATATTTCAATAGGGGATATTTTAAATATAAGGCTTGAAACATTAGATAAGGAACTTAAATTTAAGGTAGTAGGATTTGCTGACGCATTTTCTCTTTCAGTTCAAAGAAGTGTTATCATAAGTCAAAAAGAATTTTTTAAAGAAAATATAACAGATATTCCTATGCAAATACATTTAAGTTGTGCTTCCAATGCTGATTTAGAAAAGGTAAAAGAAGATGTAAAGGATCAAATTAAAGAAGTAGGGATACAAGTTCAAACAGTTGAGGAATATATAAAAACACAGCAAGACCAAATAGAATCAATAATAAGTATGTTTTATCTTATTTTAGGGTTAGCAGTTATATTATCTTTTATTGGAATTATAAATAATCAAATAATAGGTTTCATGCAAAGGACAAAAGAATTAGCAATTTTAAATTCTACTTGTATGAGTAAAGGGCAAATAAAGAAAATGCTATTTTTAGAAGTTTTACTATCTAATATGTTTGCTTGTATATTAGCAATATTATCAGCACTGTTATCTACAAAGATTATGGAAAAGACATTACATAGTATGGCTACATATATAAATGTAGAGTTTAACTGGAGTTCAACAATTTTGTTTGTTGGAATAATGTTTATAATTTTATTAGCAACAATACTTATTCCTTTTAAGAAATTAAAAAAGATGAATATTGTTAATGAAATTAAATATGAATAGGAGGATTAAAATGAGTGTTATAAAAGTAGAAAAATTAGACAAAGTTTTCAAAAATGCAGAAAGTGAAACCAAAGTATTAAATAATATAAATTTGAATATAGAAAAAGGGGAATTTGTTTCTCTTATGGGAGCAAGTGGAAGTGGGAAATCGACCTTACTATATTTAATAGGAGGATTAGATAAGCCAACAAGTGGAAAAGTAAGTATAAATGAAAAGGATATAAACAAATTAAAAGAAGAAGATATGGCAAAACTTAGAAGAAAAGATATAGGATTTGTATTTCAATTTTATAATCTAGTACAAAATTTAACAGTAGAAGAAAATATAATGCTACCTGTAATTATGGATGGCAAAAAAGTGAAAGATTATAAAGATAGATTAGAAATGATATTAAAAATAGTTGGATTAGAAAATAAAAGAAAAGCCCTACCAAATCAATTATCAGGAGGGCAACAACAAAGGGTATCAATAGCAAGAGCAATTATTTTAAATCCAAGCATAATACTTGCAGATGAGCCAATAGGAAATCTTGATAGTAAATCTGGTGAAGAAGTAATGAAGTTATTTAAAGAAATAAATGAAAAAGAGAAAATAACAATACTTCAAGTAACACACTCTGAAGAAGCAGCCGAATATGGAAATAGGATTATAAAATTAAAAGATGGAAAGATAGTTGAAGAATAATTTAGAAGTGAATTATATGTTCAATTTAATGAGTGAAACTATTAAAAGAAATATATTTTTAGCATGAACAAATATATTTATATTTATTGCAGGAGGGAAATGTGGTAAAAAAACTAGAGTGGATTAAATGTCCTATATGTAAAAATAAAACACGACTGAAAATGAGAAATGATACTGTTTTAAAAAACTTTCCTCTTTATTGTCCGAAATGTAAAAAGGAGAGTTTAATAGAAGTTAAAGATATGAAAATAAACATAATTAGAGAGCCAGACGCACAGACGCAGAGCCTATAAATTGTGATACGTATTCACAGTTTATAGGCTCTTTATTTTTGCTAATGACTTATTAGTTTTCTAAAAATTTATTATAAAAAATATGAAATAAGCAATTACTGTTCTAGTATAGCAATAATAAAAGAAAGAAAAATAGTAAGAAGTATGCAGTAACAAATGAAATAAGTAGTAATAGAAGTAATGTGAAGTAATAGGAGGTACTTTCGTTATTATATTGCTATAAAAGTTAAAAAGTAAATAGTCCATATACAATAAGTAGTATTCAAATATATGCTCGTTTACATAGCGATTGCTTGTAATAGGAGCAGACGATATTATGATTGTAGATGATGACGAATACTACGAATTAAATTTAATACAATTTGAAAATAAAGAAAAGAGAGCGAAATATACTCTATTTGCAGTAGGGGAATTTTGCTCTCTTTTTGTTTGTTTTGGAATAGTGCGTTGTCGTAGTCCACCTTTGTTCAATTTGATTTTGAAAAAACAAATTGAATGGAGGACAGAAAGATGACAGATCGCCCAAAAAGAAGAAAGTATAGGGATAATCCGTATATTTTAAGTTATTGTGAAGAAAAGAAACTTTACATAGTTACATTTAAAGATGTAACAGGAAAGATAAATAAGATAGAAGTGCAAGAAGAAGTTTATAAGGCATTAGACAGATTCGAGTTAGATGATATTAAAGAGATGAACGAATATGACAGACATATAGAACACTCTGAAATATATGAAGATAATCTTTGTGCCAGAGCAATGGACAAGCCTACTGGATTAGAAGATTATATTATTCAAAAATCTACTTTTGAAGATTTAAAGAAAGCAATAGATATGCTTCCAGAAGTCCAAAAGAGAAGAATAAAAAAATACTACTTTGATGATATGACACTAGAAGAAATTGCTAAAAGTGAGTCTTGCACTTTCAGAGCAATAAAGTTTTCAATAGATATAGGATTAAATAAATTAAAAGAAATTTTAAAAAAATAAGATTTTAGACTACAAAAAAGTCTTTTAAGTGAGGAAACAGGTGAGAGGGAGTAATTCCTTTCGACCTGTTTCTTTTTTGAAGCAGGATATGTTCTTTGAAAATTTGATATTCATTCATCAAATACATTCCTGTTATTGATAGC
>CAPZDM010000055.1 GCA_948745425.1 uncultured Clostridia bacterium | reverse complement strand
TAAAATCTGTTTCTTCAAATAATACATGGTCATTAGGAGAAACTAATTCATTAGAAGAAGAAAGATACACATATTGAGATGGGTTTTCAATATTTTTTCTTCCAAGTTCTATTTCATATTCACAATTTGGTTCTTGCATACGAAGATACCAACTATTAGCAAAATCATTGATTTCAACTTCAAAGTAATTATCTCTTGTTTTGTTATGAATAAGTAAAACAGGTCTTGTTTTATAAAAGAAATCTTCACCAAATTTTTCTATAAAGTTTTTTCTATCTATATCAGAAATATCCCAGTATACGAATAATGTAAAAGGGGTTTGAGCTAAAATTCTTACTAATGTTTGATTATATCTATAAGGTAAGTCATAATATTCTAAAACAGTAGAAGTAGCATTTGAGATTGTTTTAGAAGATTTAGTAGAATTCTTCTTTGTAGTAGACTTTGTAGAATTAGAAGCCTTTTTAGTTGTAACTTTTTTTGATGTAGTTGAAGTTTTTCTACTAGTGTTTTTTGTGCTCTTATTATTTTTAGAAGAAACTACTTTGTTTTTTTTAGTAGTAGTTTTCTTTGAACTTTTATCCTTTATAGAATCATCTATTGTTTCTTTTTTTGCAGTTCTTGGCATTATTTTGCTTCCTCCTTAGTAAAGTATATTAAAATATATTATATAATATATCAAAAGAATAATTAATTCAATAGAAAAGGAAAAAAATAATATAAAATATTGTAAATAAATATAAATCGCGGTATACTATTAAAATGAATTGAGTATATGGAGGTATAATGAAAAAAATAATATTAAAAATAGATGGTATGAGTTGTAGTGCTTGCTCAAATGGATTAGAAAAATATTTAAACAAGCAAAAAGGAATAAATAGTGCAAGCGTAAACTTAGTAATGGCAAATGCTTTAATTGAATTTGATGAAAATATTTTAAATCAAAAAAAGATAGAAGGCTTTGTAAAAGAAGCAGGTTTCAAAAGTTTAGGAATTTATAATAACGAAATAGAAGAGAAGAATAATAAAGGAGAAAAACTAAAATTTATTATATTTGGAGTATTAGCAGTTATCTTATTATATATTTCAATGGGCCATATGATGGGATTACCAATAATAGATATATTGAATATGCATAAAAATCCAATAATATATACAATAGTTTTATTTATTCTAACTACAGCATTTTTGATGTATGGATTTGATATAATAAAAAATGGTATAAAGAATTTATTCCATAGAGCACCCAATATGGATACTTTAGTTATGATAGGAGTTCTTAGTAGTTATATATATAGCATATATGGAATGATAATGGTTTGTAGTGGAAAACATACTTATGTAGAAAGTTTGTACTTTGAATCAGCTGCTATTGTCATATTTTTTATAAAACTAGGTAGATATGTTGATGGAATTAGTAAAGATAAAACAAAAGAGGCAATAAAAAAACTAGTTCAAATTACTCCTAATAGTGCCATTATAAAAGTAGAGGGAAAAGAAAAAGAAGTTACAATTGATGAAATAAAAAAAGGAGACATAGTCATCTCTCATGCTGGAGATAAAATCGCAGTAGATGGAGAAATTGTAGAAGGAAAAGCGCATTTAGATGAAACATTTATAACAGGTGAAAGCAAGCCAATTAGTAAAAGTATAGGAAATAAGGTTATTGCAGGAAGTATTAACTATGATGGATATTTAGAATATAAAGCAGAAAAAATAGGAAAGGAATCTACAATATCTGAAATCGTCAGATTAGTTGTAGAAGCAACAAATACAAAAGCACCTATAGCAAAAATAGCAGATAGAGTAAGTGGATACTTTGTACCAATTGTTATTATTCTTGCTATTTTAACTTTTATAATATATCTAATATTAGGATTTACTTTCAATGAAGCAATAAATACATTTGTAACTATTTTAGTAGTTGCATGTCCATGTGCACTTGGTTTAGCAACACCACTTGCAATAGTAGTAAGTGAAGGAATATGTGCAAGTAATGGAATATTAGTTAAGAAAAGTGAAATATTAGAAAATGCAGAAAAAATAAATACAATAGTATTTGATAAGACAGGAACATTAACTTATGGAAATTTAAAGATAGCAAATATTTTTAATTATAGTGATTTAGAAGATAGAGAAATTATAAAACTTGTAGGAAGTATAGAAGCAAAATCTACTCATCCAATAAGCAAAGCATTTGTAAATTATCTAAAAGAAAACAAAATTGAAACACTACAAATAGAAGATTTCAAAAGTATAAGTGGATATGGAATTACTGGAAAAATAGATAGAGAAGAATTAGTTTTAGGGAATGCAAAAATATTAAATCTATTTGAAGTAGAGAATAATCATTTAGAAGATGAAAGAAAGCTAGCAGAAACAGGAAATAGTATTATATATGTAATAAAGGAAAAGAGTATAATTGCGATTATTGGAGTGAATGATATTGTAAGAGAAAATGCAAAATCAGTTATAGAAAAATTAAATAAAAACAAAATAGAAACTATAATGTTAACAGGTGATAATAACGAAACAGCAACTATCATAGCAAAAAGTATAGGAATATCAAATATAATTTCAAATGTTTTACCATCAGAAAAAGCTGAAGTCATAAAGAAATTAAAAGCTGAAAATAAGAGAGTAATGATGTGTGGAGATGGGATAAATGATAGTCCAGCACTAGCAAATGCTGATATTGGAGTGAGTGTAAATAGTGGGACAGATATAGCTATGGATTCTTCAGATGTTATTTTAATGAAAGATGATTTAAATAAGATATTAGACTTAATAAACATTAGTAGAAAAACAATAAGAAATATAAAACAAAATTTATTTTGGGCATTTTTCTATAATAGTTTAATGATACCAATTTCAATGGGATTACTAAGACCTATTGGAATATCTATAAATCCTATGATAGCTGGATTTACTATGATACTTAGTAGTTTTACAGTAATATTAAATGCATTAAGACTAAAATATATAAAATTAGAAAGAGGTGAATAGGATGTTTGGAGAAAAAATAACAAAAACAATATCAATAGATGGAATGCACTGTATGCATTGTGCAAAAAAGGTAGAAGATGCATTAAAACAGATAAAAGAAGTTAAATCAGTAAAAGTAAATCTTGAAGAAAAAAGAGCAGAGATTATATTAAAATCAGAAATTGATGATAATATTTTAAAAGAGACAATAGAGAATTTAGGATACATTGTATTATAAAATAAAAAAAATACTTGACAGTTGGCGATATTAAATATAAAATATATACTAGGTTAAATATATTCCAAATTAATAAAAATATTAATTATATATATTATCTGAACATTGAAAATTTAATAGAAAAGAGGAATGAATATGGAAATAATTGCCATAATCGCCACTCTTATAATCTCAGCAATAATTTTTATTCCAACAGGAGTATTAATTAGAAAAAAAATAGCAGAATCTAAGGTACAAGGAGCAGAAGGAGAAGCAAAAAGAATATTAGATTTAGCAAAGAAAGAAGCAGAAACAATAAAAAAAGAAGAAGTTTTTAAGGCAAAAGAGGAAATAATTCATGCCAAAGAAGACTTAGAAAAGGAGATTAGACAAAGAACAGGCGATTTAAATGCTAAAGAAGCAAGAATTACAAAAAGAGAAGAAAATATTGAAAGAAGAACAGAAAATTTCGAGCAAAAAGAAAAAGATTTAGAAAAGAAATCACAAGATGTTGAAAATCAGAAAAAGAATTTAGAGGAATTAGAAGAAAAGAAAATTTCAGAACTAGAAAAAATTTCTAAATTATCACAAGAAGATGCAAAAACAATGTTATTAACAGAAATGGAAAAACAATTAAAACTTGAAAAAGCAAATTTACTTAAAGAAATGGATATGCAGATTAAAGAAGAAGCAAACCAAAAGGCAAAAGAGATATTAACATATACAGTTCAAAAATGTGCAGCAGATCATACAGCAGAGACTACAGTGTCAATAGTTGCTCTTCCAAATGATGATATGAAAGGAAGAATTATAGGTCGTGAAGGAAGAAATATTAAGGCATTAGAGACATTAACTGGAATAGATTTGATAATAGATGATACTCCAGAGGCTGTTGTTATATCAGGATTTGATTCATTAAGAAGAGAAGTTGCTAAAATTGCTCTAGAAAAATTAATTGAAGACGGAAGAATTCATCCAGCAAAAATAGAAGAAACAGTAGAAAAGGCAAAAGAAGAAGTGTCTGCTACAATTAAATCAGAAGGAGAAAGAGCAACTCTTGAAACTGGGGTAATTGGATTAAATTCAGAAATTATAAAGCTTATTGGTAAATTAAAGTACAGAACAAGCTATGGTCAAAATGTATTAAATCATTCTATTGAGGTATCAAACCTTGCAAGAATTATGGCTGAAGAATTAGGATTAGATGCTAAACGTGCAGCTAGAGCAGGACTATTACATGATATAGGAAAAGCATTAGACCACGATATGGAGGGAACACATGTTGAAATTGGTGTGGATGTACTTAAAAAATTCAAGGAAAATGAATTAGTAATAAATGCTGTACAAGCACATCATGGCGATGTTGAACCTATGACTTTAGAGGCAGTATTAGTACAAGCTGCTGATGCGATTTCTGCATCAAGACCAGGAGCTAGAAGAGAAACATTAGAAGCATACATAAAGAGACTAGAAAAATTAGAAGAAATAGCAGATTCTTTTGAAGGTGTTGATAAGTCTTATGCTATTCAAGCTGGACGTGAAGTAAGAATAATTGTAAAACCAGAGAAAGTATCAGAAGCTGAAATGACATTAATGGCACGTGATATAGCAAAACGTGTTGAAAGTGAAATGGAATATCCAGGACAAATAAAGGTTAATGTAATAAGAGAAGCAAGAGCAATAGAATATGCAAAATAAAAAAGAAAGGCTTAAGCCTTTCTTTTTTATTTTATTTATTATATAATACATCTAAAATATAAAAAAGGAGAGAAAAATAATGAGAATTTTAGCAGTAGGAGATTTAATTGGAGAAAGTGGCTTAAAAAAGGCAAAAGACGTTGTAGAAGAATTAAAAGAAAAAGAAAAGATAGATTTTATAATTGTAAATGGAGAAAATGTAGCAGAAGGAATGGGAATTACTTTAAAACATTTTAATGGTATTTTATCAATGGGAACAGATGTAGTTACTATGGGAAATCACACTTGGGCCAAAAAGGATATATTTAATTTTATTAATCATGAACAATTAATAAGACCAGTAAACTATCCAGAAGGAGTACAAGGAAAAGGATATATTATTTGTAAATGTAAAGATAAAAAAATAGGAGTTATAAATCTAATAGGAAGAACAGAGATGGGGATTTTGACAGAAAATCCTTTTATAATAGGAAAAAGAATAGCTGAAGAAATAAAAAAAGAAGTAGATATAGTAATAGTAGACTTTCATGCAGAAGCAACAGCAGAAAAAGTTGCAATGGGGAATTATCTAGATGGAATTGCAACAATAGTTTACGGAACTCATACACATGTACAAACATCAGATGATAGAATATTACCAAAAGGCACAGCTTATATTACAGATATCGGAATGACTGGACCAAAAAACTCTGTAATAGGAATGGATATAGAAGCATCACTTAAAAGATTTGTAACAACTCTTCCAGAAAGATATAAAATGGCAGAAGGAGAATGTATATTTAATGGGTGTATTTTCGATATAAATGACGAAAACTGTCAAGTTGAGAAAATTACTAGACTATATTTGTAGAAAGAACTCGGAAACTATAGAAAAATAGAGATGGAAACTTCCATTAATTTCCAAAAATATATAGACATGGAACTTTAAAAGTATTATAAATATATTTGTTCAATCACAGTAAATTTATATTAATACTATTAGAGTAAAAAATAAAATTTACTGGATATCAATAAAAAAGAAATAAAAATTAAATTAAAGGAGGCACAAACAATGGAAGTTTTAAAAATCTCATCAAAATCAAATCCAAATTCAGTAGCAGGAGCAATTGCTGGATTGGTAAAGGAAAATAGCAGAGCAGAAATGCAAGCTATAGGTGCAGGAGCACTAAATCAAGCAATAAAGGCAGTTGCAATAGCAAGAGGATTTGTAGCACCATCAGGAGTCGATCTAGTATGTGTACCAGCATTTGCAGAGGTAGAAGTAGAAGGGGAAGACAGAACAGGAATAAAAATTCTTGTAGAATCAAGAGTTTAATATATATCTAATGAGAGAAATTGGAGTCGATATATCGGCTCCAATTTCTTTTTTAAAAGCTTTTTTAAATTTGACATATAATAAAAATACCAATATAATGTATACAAATATATAGGAGGAAATATGGAAACTCTAATAGTAACAGGAGGAAACATAGAAAAAGAATTCTTATTAAAAACTATAAAAGAAAGCGAATTTGAAATTATAATAGCAGTAGATAATGGACTAAAAATATTAAATGAAATAAATATAAATCCACAACATATAGTAGGAGACTTTGACACAGTAAAAAGTGAAATTTTAGACAAATATAAAGAAAATAAATCAATAAAAATACATGAATTTAATCCAATAAAAGATAACACAGATACAGACATTGCAATAAGGTTAGCAATAGAATTAAAAAGTGATGAAATTACAATAATTGGTGGAATAGGAACAAGAATAGATCATGTTTTAGGGAACATCCATGTATTAAAATATGCACTAGACAGTAATATAGAATGTAAAATAATAGATGAAAATAATGAAATACAATTAATAGATAAAACTACAATTATAAAGAAAAAAGACATAACAAAAAAATATATATCATTAATTCCATTAACCGAAAAAGTAGAACACATAAACTTAAAAGGATTTAAATATGAGTTGAAAAGTGGAACATTAACTATGGGTTCAAGTTTAGGTATAAGTAATGAAATATTAAAAGAAGAAGCAATAATTGAATTTGATAATGGAATTTTAATAATGATAAATTCAAAAGATTAAAATATAGAATAAGTAGAAGAAAGTAAGAGAAAGAAATAATTAGTAACAATAATTTTTAGAGAAACGTTTTTAGCTAGGAAGGAATGATTGCAGTAAAATGGAAGAAATAGAAGGACAAATAATAGATATAATATATCAAAACGAATTAAATAGTTACACAATAGCAGACTTTAATACGAAAGATGGTGAACTAACAGTTGTAGGATATCTTCCATTTGTAAATGCAGGAGATACACTAAAAGTTTCAGGAAGATATGTTACACATCAAGAATATGGAGAACAATTTAAGGTAGAAGCATTTGAAAAAACAGAACCCAAAACCTTAGAAGCATTAGAAATTTACTTATCATCTGGAAGTATTAAAGGAATAGGACCAGCTACTGCAAAAAAAATCATAAAAGCCTTTGGAGAAGACACTATAAATATTTTTAGAACAAATCCAGTAGCGCTTTCATCTATACAAGGAATAAATTATGAAAAAGCAATGAAAATGGGAGAAAGTTTCAATGAAAACTGGGAATTATGGAATATAGTTAGTTTCTTAGAGCAATTTGGAATATCCGCAAGTCATGCTAAAAAAGTATATAAAGACTTAGGATCAGATGCCATAAACGAAATAAAAAAGAATCCATACATACTAGTAGACAAAGTAAGAGGGGTAGACTTCAAACAAATAGATAAAATGGCAATGGATATAGGTATAGACATACAAGACGACTCTAGAGTAAAAAGTGGAATAAAATATAGTTTAAACTTAGTTAGTTACAATGGACATTGTTGTACTATAAAGGAAAATTTAATAGAATATGTAAAAGGACTTTTAGGAGTACCAAGAGAGGTTATAGAAGATGAGATAATAAACTTAAAAGTTACAGAAGATATTGTAATTGAAAAAAGAGATGATGAAGAATGGATATATTTAATTCCATTTTATAAAGCAGAAGATAATATTGCTACAAGATTAGCAATACTAGATACCTCAAAAAACATAAAAAGAATAGCTCATTTTGAAACAGAACTAAAAACAATAGAAAAAGAAGAAAATATTGAATTATCAGAAAAACAAAAAGAGGCATTAAAAGCAGTAAATGATAATAATGTATGTATAGTAACAGGAGGACCAGGAACAGGGAAAACAACAATTATTAAAAGTATAATAGATATATATAAGAAAAAAGGAAAAAAAGTAGTACTATGTGCGCCAACAGGAAGAGCAGCAAAAAGAATGACAGAAATGACAGGAGAAGAATCAAAAACACTGCATAGATTATTAGAAATAGGAAAAACAGGAGATGAAACCCAAAACATAGATATAGACTTAAATGTACAAATGATAGATGGAGACATTGTTATAGTAGATGAAATGTCAATGGTAGACTTATTTTTAATGAACTATTTACTAAAAGCTATTTATCAAGGAACAAAATTAGTTTTAGTAGGAGATATAGACCAATTACCATCTGTAGGACCAGGAAGTGTATTAAAAGATATAATAAACTCAGAAAAAATTACAACAATACATTTGGACAAAATATTTAGACAAGCAGCAAAAAGCAAAATTGTACAAAACGCACATAGAGTAAATAATGGGAAAATATTTGTAAAAAAAGATGAAATAGAAGACTTAAACAACGATTTTTTCTATATAAATGAATCAAATACAGATAAAGTAATAGAAAATGTTTTAACACTATGTAAATATAGATTAAAAAGTTATGGTGATTATGAATTTTTTAAAAATATTCAAGTTATAACTCCCACAAAAAAAGGTAGTTTAGGTACAAAGGAATTAAATGTTCAATTACAAAAAATGTTAAATCCAAAAAGAGCAGGGATAGCAGAAAAGGCATATGGGCAAACAATATATAGAATTGGCGACAAAGTAATGCAAGTAAAAAATAATTATGATATAGCTTGGAGCAAAGAAAAAGAAAATGGAACAGGAGTATTTAATGGAGAACTAGGAAGAATAACAGATATAGACTCATCTGATGGTGCAATAAAAGTAAAATTTGATGATGATAAAGAGGTATGGTATGAATATTCAGATTTAGAGCAATTAGAACATTCATATGCAATAACAGTACATAAATCACAAGGGAGTGAATTTGATGTAGTAGTAATGCCAATAGCTCAAAGTTCTCCAATGCTATTAACAAGAAATCTTTTATATACAGCAATAACGAGGGCAAAAAAATTATTAATAATTATAAGTAGTGATAGAATAATACAATTTATGATACAAAACGCAGACAGCAAAAAAAGAAACACAGGGCTAGAATATAAATTGAGAAATATTTAGTTGATTTTTAAAATAATATATTATATAATGGGTAAAATAAAAGAAGCAAAGGAGTAACAGCAATGTTTGATACTTCAAAGATTAAAGTTTATGGATTTGTTGGACCATCAGGAACAGGAAAAAGCTATAGAGCACAATTTGTTGCTGGACAAAACAACATAAAATATATTATAGATGATGGTTTATTTATAAATGATAATAAAATAATAGCAGGAACATCTGCTAAAAAAGCAGACACAAAAATAGAAACCGTAAAACATGCATTATTTTTAAATAAACAAGAACAATCTGAGATACGAAAAGCAATAAAAGAATACAAACCAGAAAGTATAATAATATTAGGAACCTCTGATGGAATGGTACAAAAAATAGCACACAATTTAGGGCTTCCTGAAATTATTAAAATAATTCATATAGAAGATGTAGCAACACCAGAAGAAATGGAAAGAGCACATAAAGTTAGAGTAACAGAAGGAAAACATGTAATTCCAGTGCCAACATTTGAAATAAAAAAGGACTTTTCAGGATATATATTAGATCCATTACAAATTTTTAAATCAAAAGGATATGGAAATGAGCCTTATGTAGATGAAAAATCAATAATAAGACCTACATTTAGTTATAATGGAAAATTCACTATATCAGACAATGTATTTAAACAAATAATAGAATATTTATCTGCAAAAACGCCTGAAATAGATAAAATTAATCGTATAAGAATTAGCAAAAATGATGTAGGACCTTCAATATATATGGAAGTTACATTAATATATGGTTATAATGTAAAAGAAGCATTGAAAGATTTTAAAAACAAATGTAAAAAAGAAGTAGAAAAACTAACAGCAATGAATATACAGAATATTATAATATTGGCAAAAACGTTAAAAATGCCAGAACAATAATTAAGGAGGAAGAAAATATGTCTTTTGTAGTAGCTATAGATGGACCAGCAGGAGTTGGTAAAGGAACAATAGCAAAAAGAGTTGCAGACGATTTGGGGTTAATAACAATTGATACAGGAGCCACATATAGATGTGTAACAGTTGCAATACTTGATAGAGGAATAAAACTAGATGAACTAGGTAAAATTAAAGAACTATTAAAACAAATTAAAATAGAAATGATTTTAGAAAATGGAGAAACTAAAGTTTACTTAGATGGAAAAGATGTAACTACAAGAATTAGAGAAGATGATGTAAATAACTTTGTATCATCTGTATCTACAATTAAAGAAGTAAGAGAAGAAATGGTGAATCTTCAGAGAAAATTAGCAGAAGGAAAAAATGTTATAATGGAAGGAAGAGATATTGGTACAGCTGTATTTCCAAATGCAACAGTAAAAATATTTTTAGATGCTTCATTAGAAGAAAGGGCACTTAGAAGATATAATCAAAACCAAGAAACTGGAATAGACAAAGAGCTATCATATGAGGAAGTATATGATAGCATAAAAGCACGTGACTATAATGATAGAAATAGACCAATAGGAGCATTAAAACAAGCAGAAGATGCAATATTAGTTGATACAACAGGAAAAAATATAGAAGAAAATATTAAACAGGTAGAGGATATAATAAACTCTAGAATAAAAAAATAGGTGTAGGGACGCCCTTTGGGCGTCCGTTCTTCAAGTGCGACGGGCATGTCGTTTAGTTAATCGGTGAAAGTCCGTAGTGGAGGT
>CAPZDM010000054.1 GCA_948745425.1 uncultured Clostridia bacterium | reverse complement strand
TACTATATTTAACATTTCTTCTATGCGATTAGTTATAATAATATCCATAATATCTTCCTTATTTAATGCTGCTTTTATAAGTACTTTATATAAAACATATGGATATTCACAAACATATAATATTTTCATCTTCATACTCCTTAATTTATTTTATAATACTTTTTATTTTCTTAATTAAACTTTTATTTATTCTTCTCTAATCTTAAGTAAATAAACAAAGCTCCCGCTAAAATTACCATCTCATATGTAGTCAATATAAGATATAAATAGGATGCTCCCATTAATCCAGCATAACTTACAATTTTATTAGAAATAAAATAAGATAATAATACTATAAAAATAGATAATATAGTCATAAATGATTGTTTTCTAATAATAGTAATACATACTATTAAAAAGTTATATATCGCTACCATAACACCTCCTATCAACAATACAGCAAACTCATATTTTAATGTAACAAGTGAAACCCCATATAATATTTCCAACATTCTCAGCCCAATTGTAATACCAAATGCAAAAATTATAATTGCTATTATTACAATCTTTTTACTTTGCTCCAAAAATATTTTCTTAAATCCTTCTATTTTTCCTTCATTCCACAGCTTTGCCATATACACTAAATTAGGACGATAGATAACCCCACTTAATAAATTAATAGTAAATACTGGCATTGAAATAATTGCATAATACCCTTGTTCATTTTCTGTTAAACAAGTATCAATTGCATATTTTGGAGAATTATTAATATAAATACTAAAAAAAGATGTAATAAATAATGGTAAACATGCTTTTACTAATTTAATTAATTTTTTATTTCCTTCATTACTTTTATTTCTTATTAATAATGAATTAACTAAAATTCTTGTAAAAGCAATAATAATAAAAGATAATATAATTACAATATCTATTGCTAATAATAAATTCTTTTTTAATACCAAAACAATAATAAATATAAAATAACTAATAATCAATCTTATCGTTCCTGAACGTCCGGCAATATCTAAACGTCCTGCCCTTTGGAGTTCTCCATGATACAAATCCTCTACAGCTTCTAATAATTTCAAGAAGCAAATAGATAAAACAACTGTCATTTTATAACTTTCATAGTTTTTCCAAATACAATAACTAAAACTAAAAATTATCATAAAACCACAAGATAATAACCTCATCTTCCTATAATCATCATAATAATAATTTTTCTTAGAATCAGTTACTTGAAAATTTCTTACACCATATACTCCTATCGTAAACATTAAATAAGCTGCTGCAAATGCAATTGACAATATTCCAGCATCTTCTGTTCCATTAATTCTAGTTACAACTAATAACATAATTGCAGACTGCAAAGAAGATAAAATACTAAATAGCATATTCCAAAAAACACATTTCTTTTCTATTTCTTTTCCATTTCCAAAAATAATATATTTTAATTTTTTCTCTATCATAATATCTATCCACAATTAATTAAGCTGATTAGAATGTTCTGATAATGTATAAACAAAATTTATACCCTTTGCAATCCACCTAGGCCAAAATTTACAAAACATATTGTAATCCTCTTCTATTCTTTTATTATTTGCTATAATTTTAGATGTGGTCGAATCCTTATGGATACGATGATACATCAATAATTCTTTACAATATATAAATTCTCCTTTTAACTTTGACAATTTTTCCCATGCTTGCCAATCTAAATTACTTTCAAACTCATCTGTAAAAATCGTTTGTGGCAGGTTATCCTTTACATAAGTAACAGAAGGACAACAAATACTATTTCCAAAAGAAAGAATTCTTCTTCGAATAAACTTACTTCTCCAAAAAATTTGAATTGATAATGGAAATAATAATAATCGTTTCAATTTCAACAACATATTATTGGACTCTTTTTTTAAATTTCTTACTTCTCCATAATCTGTAAAAACAATTAACGGTTTTTTTGAATGATTTAATTGAAATAATACTTTCTCTAAATAATTCTTTCTATAAACATCATCTTGATGTGCTAAAGTTACTAAAGGAGTGCTTACTTGTTGATAACCAAAATTCCAGTCACCTGCAATTCCCTTTTTTTCTATATTAGTCAATACCTCTATATTATATTTTTTTGCTATTTTCTGTATATAATTACATGGTGTAGAAGTAGAAATAATAATATTACTCTTTTTTGTTTGTAATAATAATGACTTTATACATTCTTCTAGATAAGGACTTTCTTTATAAGCACAAACTAAAAAAGTATGTTGTTCTGGCAAATATTTTCTATCCTTCTCATTAAATAATCTTCTTATTTTAAATCTTTTCATTTTTATTCTCTAATTTTTCACTTTCTAATTCATGGTTTTTAATTGCAATTTGCTGAACCAAATTTCTTATTTTATATTCTAGCTGTGAAATTTTAATTGACATAGAAAATATTTTAAATATCATAATAAATATCATAGCAAGAAAAACAAAATTTACTGGTGAACCAATTCCTAATAAATTTGCTAAAAAATAGGCAATATCAGGAATTATACTAATAATCACCAATATAATTGAAAATAATATCCAAAAGATAGAATCTTCTATTTGCATTTGAGACTTTCGTATTTTATACAGTGCATAATAGCAAGTTAAAAAACATACTATTATTAACACTATTCTCAAAATAGTTGTCATATTAATTTATCCTTTCTTTATGTATACTTTTTTACCATAAATAATCGCTTAAATATTACATATATTTTCGCAGATATAAATGACGAAAAAAATACACATGGAATAATCATAAAATAATATTTACTAAAATCTTGTTGTGTAATAAAATACAGTTCTTTAAATTTTAAATAAAAATAAGAATCAAATATATAAGAAAACAAATAAATTTCAAAAGTTAATTTAGCTATTATAGTAAAAAATTTTGAAAAAACTATATTACACTTTTTTATATCATATATAAGCAAAAATACTATTACACTTAAACAAAGATTTAAGAAATAACCATACCGATCAATTATAATTGCACTAAATACCCCATTTTCATTATTTTGACTAATAAAAATCGTAATAAGATCTTCTAAAAGTAGAATTAAAATAATCCATATTATTCCCTTAATCTTATTTATTTTTGGATTAAATTCTTTTATATATGCACCAATAAAATAAAAGGTAATAGGATATATAGCAATCCATTCATTAGACAAAAAACCCTGTACTGGAATAGCAGTCAAAAAACATAAGATTATTATAAAATTTAACTTCTCTCTTTTTGTTCTAATATTCTTATATACAAGATTAATAGCTGGTATCAGGAGATATAACCCAACAAACATCGCTACATACCATGCATACCCATTGAGAGAAAAATTCAAAATTCCTTTTATTGCTTCCTGAATCGTAATTTCTTCCTTCAAGAAACATGTTCTATATAAAAAAGTAATAATAGAAATACCTATATAAGAAATTAGAATATTACCCCCCACTTGCCAATATTTATAGTTATAAACTTTTTCTTTCTGTAAATAACCTGTAGACAATAAAAAAAGAGGCACACAGGTAAAAAAAAGCCACCTAGCTGTTAGTTGTAAATACATTACTTCACCAGCTAAACTTGTAGTATAAAAATTAGTATTTAAAAAGAAATGAACACTTATTACAAAAAATATAGCTATTGTTTTTATTATATCTATACCAATATACCGTTTTGTCAAATCATCAGACTTTTTCTCCTTTTTTATATTCTTAGAAAAAAATTCCTCTTTAGATAAAATTATTAATAATAAATAAAAAATAATAAAACTTATCCCTACTAATAACACAATACGCTGAAAAAAAGGATACTCTACATAAGTTACAGGAACATCTATCTTTAACTCTTCCCCTATGGGATCATACAAATTATATATATTCTTCGTATTATTCGTTGCAATCTCAATTACTCCCGACCACGCATGTTTTACAAATTTTAATTGAATTGATCGTACTTTTGAAAAATTCAAAAATAGCTGATTCCTATCCTGTGTATAATCCCCTAATAAAGCTCCATTTTGAAATATCCAAGAATTTGCTTCATTTTTATTAACAAAGTAAAGTAAATCTTGACTATTACCATTTATTTTTATGCCAGTCAACCATGCCTCTTTTCCATTTGATGCTGGATCATTCTGTTCCAATACAGAGATTATTACATCCGTTGAATGGTAAATCTTCGGCAAAAATTGATTTCTAAATATAAATGCTACAATTATTGCAAAAAAAAGAATCATTTTTTTATACTTTATATTTTCAAATATAATTTTTTTATTAATAAATCTAAATATTAAAAGAAACATTACAATAAAGTATAATATTATAAAACTTTTTTGCAATATAGATAAAAAAGTTATCTGTTCTATTATACATGTTAAAAAATATGCCATAAATACAGATGTAAAAAGAAAATATAAATCTATTTTTTTAATTTTTCTTACCATATATCATTCCTCCTTTTCCATTTTATATTTTCTACATTTAATTACAAATTTAACCCAAAGTTTCTAAATAAATACTAATATTATTTTCATATTAATTCTTCCTTATCTCTAAAACATTGAATAAAAATAATAGACATACACATATGTAACATATATTGTATAGAACGTTTTAAATTCAAATAACTTTCTCCCGCTTCCCTCTCTTTCATTTCTACTTGTACTTCCTCTACCTTTGCACCACATTTTAATAAATAAGATATAGTATCTGGTTCAGGTCCATAATTCATCATACATGCAAATTTTTGAATCATCTTTTTATTAAACAAACGCATGCCAGATGTTGGATCAGCAATCTTTTTTCCTGTAGTAATTTTAATAATTAATGAAATTAAATTACTTCCTAACATTCGTAAATTTTTTGGTTTTTTCTCATTTATAAATCTAGAACCAATTACAATATCTGCATGTTTTTTTTCCATCTCCTTTAACATTTGCTTTATATATTGTGGTTGATGTTGACCATCACCATCAAACTGAATTACATAATCATACTCTTGTTCATATGCATATTTAAATCCGGCTTGCATTCCCCCTGACAAGCCAAGATTAATTGGAAGATCAAGTAAATTATATCCATTCTTCCTACACAATTGTCCTGTTCTGTCTTTAGAACCATCATTTATTATAATATAATCATATTGAATATAATTTTGAATTAAATTATTTATTACTTTCTCAATATTTTGTTCCTCATTATATGCTGGAATAATAATTAGTATTTTCATTTCTTATTGTCCTTTCGTCTTTCGTTTGCATCTACATATAAAGTATATAATGCAAAATATATTGTAGATAATGGAAAAAACCAATAATATTGATATATCTGCCATGATGCTGCTAATGCTAAAGTACATAGTATTGCAAATGCTGGAAGTATTACAATATTTATTTTTCCTCGTTTTTCTATATAATTAATTAAAACCAACAATATTCCTAGAGCTAAATAAAATCCATTTCTCCAAAACAATGCATCAAATAATTGATTTTTAATTGAAAAATCTATTCCTATTTTTCCTAAATTATTAAATCTTTCTTTATTTTCTCGTCTTATTTTTTCTTCTAATAAAAAATTTGGCATAACTTCATAATCCTTTGTAGGCAGCCAAATCCCAGTAGTATATCTTACATTGTACGCACCATGCATTTTATAAGATTCTGTAGGTTGTATTATATTCCATAAAATATCTACTGCATGTAATCTATCCTTTATTACTAATAAAGGATTCCCCTTTAAAAGAATAAAATATAACTGAAAGGCCTCCTTTTGTGAATAATTTAAAATATTTTTTCTCAATTTTCCCCAGCCAAGCCTGTCACCATTATAAGGATTATAGTTTTCTTTCCACTCTTCTACTGAACCAATACGATAAACCAACTCCTGTCCTTCAATCGGAATTTCTTCTTCCGCTAATATATACATCCCTGCTGGAGCAAGTAACGGACCTTTTACAGACGAAACTGAACCAGTCCCTTTACTACTCTGTACATTATAATAACTGTATAATGGACCCTCTATTCCACTAATTATTAACCATGATAAACCAACTATTAAAATAGGCTTAAATTTTGTAACCTTCTTTGTATAAATTCCCCATACAATCAAAAAAAACCAAATTGTATATGTTCCTAAAAATCCATTATGTCTAACTACATTCAATAAAGCTAATGCTATACTAAATTCTGCAATTCTTGTCCAGGAAAAAAATCTTATTTCATCATTCAATAATCTAATTAATAAATAAGTATTCCATAAAACAATAAGTGCATACAAAATATTTTTAGAAATTAAACATAACATCATATAATTGTTTGGCATAATAGCCAACAAAAATGCTATTATATAAATTACTTTTGAACTTAACCCTTTTTGATACAAAAATCCAAATAATGATGTCCAAAGTAATACAAATATTAAAATTTGTATTACTACAGTAGTATATGGCGTATTCACTATATTGGAACATAAACGCAAAAATAATGTGTGTATAGCTGGATGAGCATTTGATAAGGAAAACACTCCTAATGCTTGCATCCATTGATCCACTCCATCAGGTGTCATAGAACCTGGATAATATCCTAATGAAATAATAATTAAAGGAACAAACATAAGAAAAAAAGTCGCCAATTTCAACTTTCTTATCTTATTTTTTGATCTTTCACCTTGTATAATATATATTCTGTCCAATTTTTTTATAAAATAGATAAAATACAATAAAATAGGATAAAATACAATTACTCCCGTTATAAATACAATTACTCTATTACTATCTATTATTACTTTATCAGTATTGATAAAAAGATAATGACCTATCCATGCAAATGTAATATAAATATTACATAACCCAATTAAAATTTTTGAGTGTGTTGTAAAATAGGACTGCATTACAGAATTTTCCTTTATTTCTTTATAAAAATAATTTGCTATAGCTATTAATAACATTATTATAAATATTAAAAAACTATCAAAAAATTCATCTAAATTACTTCGCAGTATTAAAATAAATAATATTTCTCCAAGAATTATCCTACCTATATAAGAATATTTATCCTTAAACAAATATACGAGAGATAATACACTAATTAAAATAGTAAAATAGCATCCAATTAAATATAAAATACCTACTTCTTGCTTAATTCCCTTTATTTCTATTTCTTGTATTTTCCCAATTTCTGAATATAAATCTATTTGATTTATTTCACCATTTTGATATATCTCAGCTCTTCCAGACCATGTATTATTAATAAACTTTATCTTAACTTTTTTCATATTATCTATTGTAATACAAAAAGAAGTTCTATTTTGTCCATAATTTGCTACGATAAATCCGTCTTGTAAATACCATCCTTTTTCTAATTCTATATTTTCTAAATCTAATTCTATGCCATTAATCTCTAATGAAGTAATCCAAACTTCATAGGAATTAGATAAAATATTTTTTTGTCCAGTTGCTACAATCTCAACATATCCATCTTCATATTGTTCAATTAATATATCTTTTCCTAAAAATAATATAAAAATACTTACCAATCCTAAAAATATAATTGTGGTTTTATTAAAACTACCTTTACTTCTTTTAGAAATCAGAAATTGTACAATTATTGCTATAATAATAAAATAGATAAATATGAATACCTGTTGATATATATCTAACGATATTTTACAACTAATAAATTCTGTTAAATATAAACTAATTAAAATACCTATTATTATATTTACTATTTTTTTCATAATATTACCTCATACTTTAACCTCAACTATAAATCTCTAATAGTTTATCTTTAATACTTTCATTATTATATTCATATTTTTCTGCATTCCTCTTAGCCTTTTCTATTTCTTCTTGATGCTCTATCAAATAACATATTTTTTTTGCTATTTCATCTTTATCATTCTTTACTAACCATCCATTTATACCATTTTCAATTTGTTCACTAATTCCTCCAACATCTGTAGCTAAGACCGGCGTTCCTAAAATTAAAGATTCATATATCGTATTTGGCATTCCTTCATATACAGATAATAATGCAAATACTTGAGCCCTTTTTATATAATAATAAGGATTATCCCGTTGCCCCAATAAAATAACTTCTTCATCTAAATTAAGTTTTTTAATTATCCTCTTCAAATCATCCTTTTCTGGTCCATCTCCTATAATCTCCCATAAAAATTGATAACCCTTTTTTTTCAACTCTGATAAAATAATTATTAATCTATCGTATGCTTTTTCTTTGCTTAAACGACCAACTGTTATAAAATGTACAGAAGGACATAGAACTTTTTTGGATTCGGATTTCTCAATAATTTCATTTACAGGCATTAAATTTTTAGAAACTCTAATTTTTTCTTTTAAACTAGGATATAAGATAGTAATATCTTCTTTTATTTTCTCTGAAAGTACTACTACTTTATTATATTTTAAATAAATCTGCTCATCATTTTTTGTAATTTCTTTAGTCCACTCGTTAAATTCTCTCCAACTGCAATAATCTGTATGTATCCATTGTATTTTATTTTTACAACTGGACTTTGAAACAACATACCGAAATGCAGATGCTTCTGACATAACTGTTACAACCGAATATTCAGAACATAAATTTGTGATAGACTCTAAAACATATTCTTCCCAAACTTTTTTATTCTTTTTTATTCTCTGTTCATAACACATCCATAATTTCTTTTTTCTTATATCTAAAGGTAATTTTTTATCCAACAAACAATCTAATGTTCTTCTCAGGTAAATTTTATTTTTAAAATTACTCATCCATGACATAAAAGATACACCATTTAACTCTGTTCTTAATTTACAATCAGGAATAGTATTACTAAATATACTTATCTTTCTTCCTTGATCTTGTAATGCTTGAATCTGTCTAATTGTTGCATTATGTGCTCCAGACTTATAATTAACATCATCAATAATATATAAGATATCTTTACTTTTCACACTTTTTTTATGTAAAAAGCAATCAAAAGTTTTTAAGACCTCATTCGTATTATCAAAACCTTGTAAGTTTTTACGTATTTCTTTTTGAATATTTGGATTACAAATAAAAAATTCAATTTGTTTTGCAATATCTCTATCATTAAATTCTGTCAATAATCCTGTTTTTTCATTTTCAATTTGTTCTAATGCACCTGATGTTTTAGTTGCTATTACAGGAACTCCAAGTAATTTTGCTTCTGTAATTACCATAGACCAAGACTCAAAATCAGATAAAACTGTAACTGCATTTGCTAACTTCATATATTTATATGGATTTTCTTTCGCTCCCAATAATAAAAAATATTTTTCTAGTTTTTCCTTTTTACATAAAACAGAAATTTTGTTTACTAGCTCCTTATTAGCTGTTGAACCAATATTAATCCAATAAAAATAAATTCCTTTTTTTCTCAATTCTGCCATTACTCTTACCTGACGCAAATGATTCTTTTCTTCTCTTATATTTGCACAAGTTACAATAACTGGAATATCTTCTTGTAAGACTAGATCTGTAACAGGTTCACAAAATTTCTGTTTTATTGTTTTACTATCTGTAATATTATAAATTATTTCTGACTTATCCTTTATAAAGGGATATTTTCTTAAACTACTTTCAAGTGAATTCTTAGATACAAAAATATATTTATCGATACAATCATCAAAAGAAAAATATGCCTCCGCATCAAAATATTTTGCCATAGAAATATCTGTATGCAGCCATGCTGCTTTTTGTTTAGCATTTACATGATATGCAACAAAAGAAGGAATCACCCATTCCCCTATCCAAAAAGCATAATCATATTTTTTTCCCCTTACAAAATCCAATGCCGTAAAATAATATGCTGATTTTTGTTCCGTTGTATATATAAACTTTGCTTTTATTCTATCCATGTAATTAATTTTTTTAAATTCAGCATAAGCATCACAAATCTTTACTTTCTTATTTACTTGTGGTAACAAAGATACTACTCCCTCTACTTCTATCTGATTTAAAACAAGAAGTTCTACTTCATATTGATCATAATCTAAATAGTTTAGTAAATTAACTAATGATGTCTCTGCTCCCCCTTTATATAACTGACTTATAGCAAATAGTAATTTTATCATTCTTATCCCCCTTTTGTTAATTAAAAGTCAAGAAATCACACAACCAATATTATCTTCTATTATTTATATTTCTGTCTAACTTTTTAAATATATAAAAATCTGATGCAGATGTCGTTTCTTCCTCACCAATTTTATATGGATACCGATTTGGTATATATTGATATAATACCCATCCGCTTATCTTTTCCTGAATATAAGAAATAAAATTTCTATGTCTACATTCTGGCCATTTTGTATATTCCTCATGATTACTACTGTAAATCACAACATATCTTTCCGCTAATAAAAATAAATCTTCCATATAATTATAAAAAACTTGATCCTCTAATAAATGAAAAATAACATCCATCGATATTGACATATCATACTTTCGATTGATATATTTTTCTCTTTCTGTTTCTGTACAAAAAAATTGTTTTGTATTATCATTTTGATAATTTTCCTTATTCTTCTCTACTATTACTTCTGAAACATCTACCCCTGTATAGTTATCATAATGAATAAGAGAAAGTTGGTTTCCATCTCCACATCCAATCTCTATAACAGAGGTTATTTTTTCTTTTACAATAAATCGATTCACTATTTCTGCTTTAAATTCTGCTAAATGATGATAGGAACCTGTTCCAGAATTGCCATTCTTTTTATAATGTTCATTCCAAAATTCACCCGATGGTATTCCCAATCCATTTTCTTTCACTTGTTTTTTTTTATAATATTCTATTTCTTCTTTTAAATTAATACATATTGTATTTATATCTTTATTTCTAATCTCTAATAACCCACATTTCTCTTTTAATCTATTTCTTTCTTCCTGCACCTGACTACATTCTTGCAATACATGTTCTTTCTCTTCTTCTAACCTATTTCTTTCTTCTTCTATTTGATAATACTGTTGTAATAATTGTTCTTTTTTCTCCTCTAATTGCTCATATTTTTCTAACAACTTATTTTTTTCCCTATCTAACCCATTGATATGTTGAATCAGTTCATCTAATATATTTTGAAAACTAATTCTATCCTGTAATTCTTTAATTAAACTTATTTGTTCTCGTTCTTTCTCCCCCTGTTCCCTTTCCATCTCAATAATCTTATCTGATAAAACATTTACTTTTCTTTGGTATGCAGAAAATGGCCATATATGCCCTGCAATAAAATT
>CAPZDM010000053.1 GCA_948745425.1 uncultured Clostridia bacterium | reverse complement strand
AACTTGTAATTTACCATAATAAGTTTATTGTGCAAACAACTACTACACCAATTAAAATTATTATAGAGCCAATTGCTTTTTTATGTTCTTTAAAGAATTTTTTTATTTTTTCCATAACACATTACTCCTTTCTACAAATTACTATAATTTATTATGATTATATTATAAATGACAGATAATTTCAACTTTATTATCTGCCACACTTATTGTAAGTTGTCTACATTACCCATTTTAGTCGAATAGGATATATTTCAATAACAAAATGAACTTCTTCTGTGGTAGCTACTGGATGCGATTTGGCAATATCTACACTAATCGAATCTACCATCACTTTCATAAAATCATCAGGTGTACCACAAACAATGTATTGAGAACATATATACTCAATATATCCTGATTTGTCTGGCTCCAGTGGCATCGTCTCAAAAGGCTTTTCAATATCAACACCTAAACGAGACAAGTATTCAGAAACTTTTGGATAGGTAGATTTGATTTCACGAATATAATTTTTGCAATATGTACAGTTGCATAGGTCATCAGATTTTATTTGCCTATAAAACTCTTTCGTCTTTTTAATATCCACAACTTCACCCCCTACAATTTACTATCTTGTGTTTCGATTATATCATAAAGGACAAGTAATTTTCAACTTAATTACTTGCCCTACTTATTGTAAGTTTTTATTATAATTGTTTTATTACTTTACAAGGATTTCCGACTGCTACAACATTTGATGGTATATCTTTATTTACAACACTTCCTGCACCTATTATAGTATTATCTCCAATAGTTACCCCTGGAAGTACAATAACATTTCCACCAATCCATACATTATTTCCTACTTTTATTGGTTTTGCATATTCTAATCCTTTATTTCTTCTTTCTGCATCTAGTGGATGCCCTGCTGTATAAAAGCTACAATTTGGTGCAATAAAAACATTATCTCCAAATTGAACTTTATTTCCATCCAATATAATTAAGTTATGATTAGCATAAAAGTTTTCTCCAATTTCTATATTGTATCCATAATCACACATAAAAGGTTGTTCAATAGTAAAGACATTTCCCGTCTTTCCAAAAATTTCTTTTATAATATTTTCTTTTTCTTCATTGTTTGATGGTCTTAATTGGTTATAATCATAACATTTATCTTTTGCCAAATATCTTTCTTTTATTAGATTTTCATTATAGTTAGCATCATATAATTCTCCTGCTAACATTTTTTCTTTTTCAGTCATAATATTATTCCTCCTCGATAGATTCAATTTTCATAATAATATCGTATGCAGTAGAACAGTCTTCTTTTGATAGTTTTGTTTCATTAACAAGGTATTCTATCGCTTCATCTTTATTAGAAAAATCTTTTAATATATTTTTTACTTCTTTAAATTTTTCAATAACTTTGGTTACTTCATTATTCATAATTTCATCTCACTTTCACATTACTATTTCATCTCAATGATAACTTACTATTATTTTAAGTAACTACAAACATGTAATTTGTAATTATCTATGACCTATATAATTTAATATTTTAGTTGTTAATGGTTTGAATATTAAATACATAATATATCCAATACTTCCACCTACGACATTAGTTATTAAATCCGTTATATCTGCTGACCTAAAACCATTTATTAAAGGCTGTAATAATTCTATTCCTAGACTTAATAAGAAGGTATAAAAAACAACTTTTAATAGTCTAGCATTTTCTTTTTTTACTAAAGGCATTAAAAAGCCAAAAGGAATTGTCATTATCACATTTAATCCTACTTGTCTAACGAAGTCACCTCTGCCATTTAAAACATCAATAAATGGAACTAAATTTATTGAATCGTATGGGTGATTAAATATAAATGGTAAAGATGTTATTATAGGCATTAAAGTAAAATACAATACAAAAGATAAGTATATATACATTAAAGTATTTACAAACAGTACATCTCTACCTTTTTCTTTCCATTTCTTATAAAATTTCCAAAAATATATTATTATTAAAACTACAAAATCTACTAACTCTTTCATATTTTTAATCTCACTTTCAAATTACTAGTTATAAGTTAAAACTATCATTCACATCTTTACATAGTTTCGTGAATTTTAAGTAATCTTGAAATTAACTCATTTATTACAGTTGTATCTTCTTTTTCTGAAAGCATAGTTTTTCTTTTTTTATCTAAGCCATTTATGATAGCTCCTAAATCGTATTTATCGACTTTCGTTTTTTTCTTTAACTTAGCCATTACTTCATCAACTGCATCTGTATATTTATTTTCATTTAATAATTGATTTCTAAATTCATTTAATGCATACAGAGTAATCCTTAATTCTTCATTACTAAATTCTATCTTTTTCTTTCCTCTAAACATTATAATACACTCCATTGTTACTTACTATTATTTGAGATGATTATATCATAACTTTTCTTTTTTGTATCATTTTATTTCAAAATTGTAAAAAAATACACGTGATATTTGCTATTTCTAACAAATATCACATTTTTTATCTTACCTGCTCTTTTGGATACAATATCTTACTTATCTCTCGATTAGTTATCTCCTTTTTATCAACTGTAAGCCCATAAGCATTTACTATTTCTGCCAAATATTCATTATTTCCTTTTACCTCTAATATTGTTGCTCTATTACTATCTTTCATTTCTACTACATCAAACTTCTTTATTTTCATAACTTTATCCTTTCATATTTCATTTTAATTATATCATAAAATTTTTAATTGTACATAGGTGTTCCATACCCCATAATCATACTACTATTTGCGTTATATTCTCTTTGTTTACACTCATTTCCTGAGTTTCCCTCTATTGTGTAAACCTTTCCTTTTTCTGCTTTTTCTACAATTCCAACGTGATCTGAGTGTCCGTCATTTTGCCAGTCAAAAAATATTATATCTCCGTGCTTGTGGTATATAGCCTCTATCCTGCCATAAATTACAGGCTTTAAACCAAGCAATTCCCTCTCCTTGACAACTAGCAAATTTCGGTATTATTCCTGCATCTATATATCCGACATTCGCTAGCACACCAACTGACAAAGCAAGCACACCACTCTACCCTTGAAGAAAATCCATACCAAGACCAGTAAGGCTGTCCGACCTTTATTTCCTACTTGTGAGAGTGCAACTTCAACAATATCTGTACTTCCTGTACCTGTTCCATAAAATAAATATGCCCACATTTCGTTGTATTCGTCTTTTTGCAAGTCTGCTAATTGTTCTATTTGATTTGAACTAAGATTATATATTTCTATCATTTCTTGCAAACTTTTGCTTGTAACATCAATATATAGGACTTTTCTAGTTACTTTTTCAATTTTTGAATTTCCGTCATTATCAAATGTTTCTATATCTTTTTCAACATCTTCTGTTCTGCAGGTTATAATATTCATATCCCAAAATACTCGCTTTAAAATGGCTATTTTCTCGTTATTTAACGTGATTACATCTGACTGTTCATTACCTCCTGTTACTAAAACTGCATATATTGATAGTACGTCTTTCCACGTTGCCCTGTTTGAACTTATCTCATAATCATTGTGTTCTGTACTATTCTGAATTTCTGTTATCTTTTTAGTAAAATCATTATTTACCTCTCTTACAACAGAACTCATTGTTTTATCTCCTACTTCACTTTCGTTTGAAAAAAATATTCCATAAGCTGAACTACATATCAAACCAATCAAGCATATTATTATAATTATAAGTCCTAATATCCATCCACCTGCTATTAAAAAAGCAATAAGTGCCTTTGTTCCTGCAATTATTGCTTTTACTGATGTAATTACTCCCTTTATGCCTGTTTTTATTCCTTTTACTACTCCCTTTGTAGTAGTTTTTGCAATTTGGTATGTTTTTTTAGCCCCTTTTATAACTCCTTTTTCAGCTTGTTTTACTGTTTTATATGCCCCTTTCCCTGTTCTATTCACTGTTTTTATTGTATTTTTAGTTTTGCTTATTGTTTTTTCTGCTAGTTTGCCTGTTTTATTTATATTTTGCGTTGTTCCTTTTACTGATTTGTTAGTAGTTTTAATTGTTCTATTCTCTACTTTTTGTTTTATTTTCCTTATGCCCTCTTGCATATTTCTTTTAGTTTTTATTGCCGATTTTTTTCCATATCTATTAAAATTCTCTATTCCTTTTTGAAGTGCTATGTTTGATTTTTCTGTTATCTTATTTATGCCATACCTACTCGGACTTTCTTCTTCATTTTCGCTTGTATTTTCCTTTGTTTTTTCTTTTATTTTTACCATATTATTTTTTAATCTATTTTTGTATATTGTTCTTCTATCTACTTTTTTTATAGGTGTTCTTACTTTTTCTTTTCGTCTTATTTTTATATCTGCCAATATGCCTCCCTCCTACTCTATATTTTTTTTGCAACAACAACTAATCTTCCATCTGCTCTTGAATATTCACAAGTGCTTAATGTTATAAACTTGTCGCCATATATTGCTTTTTCTTCTGTATTATAAAAACTAAGGTCTTTGCATTTATTTACAAATGTATTAAACTCTTTTTCGTCTTTTAAATTATAATAATTGTAGTATTTAAAACCTTTATCGCTATATGCTACTGTTTTAAATACTGATATTATCTCGTATTCTTCTATTGCATTTATGGTATAAAATTTTATAATCTTATGCCTTTTGTAGTATTCTTCTTTTTTATAATTCTCTAACTCTCCAAAAACTCTTTTTCCGTTTTATATGATGCCCATAGATAATTAAGTTGTCGCTTGTCTTTATATTGCAACTTTCTGCTAAATATGGTGTACCTAAGGCAGAGTATTTTTTGTAAAAATTCTTGTTTAAATAATAGTTTGGTCTATCTTTTGTTTGCATTACTGGATAGCTGACATTTGTATTATCTATTTTTAGCCACCCTACAATATCATTATTGATTTTGTGTAGTTCTTCTATATTTATCGTTTCTTCTTGTTTTCCCTCTTTTTCTTCCTTTGTTTCTTCTTTTGTATTATCTTCATTATTTGCAATAACTTCTAATTCATCAAATATTTCTTCTTGTTCTTTATCTTCCTTTTTATCCCTATAAATAAAAAAAGTGCTAGTAAGAATAACTCCTACTAGCATTATTACAAGAAATATAAATAAAATTTTTCTCATTTATTCCCTCCTTGCATTATTCAAAATTTTCTCTAGGTTTAGTAGTCATTAGCTTATAAAGTTCCGTATCTTTTGGGAATACATTTTTAAATGGTATTATTGAGTTTCTAACCTTTATAAGTCCCTCTCCTGTGCTTGAATTTGTTATAAAATTAAGTTCCATATCTGATATATGCAATAGTTCTGCAAGCCTGTCCCTATCTGTTGTCGACTGATTTAACATTATTATAAGTTCGCTATTTGATAGCATCTGCCTTGCCTCATTATTGCTTAATATTTCGTCTACATTTTGAGTTATACCTGTTGCACATCCTCCATATTTTCTAATTCTTTTCCATAATTTCTTTATAAATAACGATGTATATTCATACTTAAATAACAGATATATCTCATCAATAAATATATAAGTTGTTTTTCCCTCTTTTCTGTTTTTTGATATTCTGTTTATTATATTATCTAATATTACAAGCATTCCGTATTGGCATTAGCTGTTCTCCTAAGTCTATAATATCATAGCATACTATTCGATTATTTATTTCTACATTTGTTTGTTTTGCAAATGTATTTAAACTTCCTTTTGTAAATAGTTCTATTGATAATGCAATATCTTTTGCCTCTTTTTGTGGTTGTTGTAATAATATCTTTCTAAATTCTTCAAGGGTTGGTGCTGCTCCTTGATAATTTCTATCTTTATAATTTGAATATACTATCTTAGCACATCTATCAATAATTGACTTATGACTTCCTATTGTTGCACTATTCCCCATTATTTGCTGGCATAGTGATAATATGAACTCCGATTTATCTTTTGTTGGATCTTTTCCCTCTCCATAGTTTTTGTTTATATCTAATGCGTTTATATGATTATTGCTGTTAGCTGATATTTTGATTACTTCGCCACCTAAATTTTTTATAAGCGATTTATATTCTGCCTCTGGGTCAATTATGATAATGTCTGCATCTTTATCTTTTAGTGCTATTTCTGTTATTTCTTGTTTTGCTGCAAAACTTTTTCCACTACCACTTACACCCAAAATAAAAGAGTTACCATTTAGTAACTCGTGTCTATCTATCAATATCATATTTTTTGAAATTATATTTTTTCCATAGTAAATTCCGTGCGTATCCTGTATTTCTTGTACTTTCATAGGCATAAAAACAGATAGGCTTTCTGTTGTTAGTGTTCTTTCAACATTTATTTTCTTAATTCCATAAGGCATCGCCGTATTTAATCCGTCTAATTGCTGATACCTTAATACTCCTAACTGGCATAAATGTTTTCCTGCTATTTCTGTTAGACTGTCTGTATCATTATCAAGTTCTTCTTTTGTATCTGCTGTGTGAACTATTGTTATTGTTGCTAAAAACATTTTTTGGTCACGAGTTACTAAGTCGTCTAAAAATTCCTTGCTTTCTTCTCTTTGTCGTTGCATTTCGTATGGTATTTCTGCTGAAAAGTTATTGTTTTCATTTTGACTTTTTTGCCACCTTGCAATATTTGTTTCTACTCCCATTCTTCTATTCTCTGCAAGCTTTATTGCCTCCTCCATTGGAACTGGTTTCATATCAATACTAAGCATCATATTTTTGTTTAGTTCTGTTAGCTCTGATATAATGT
Source organism: uncultured Clostridia bacterium (assembly GCA_948745425.1). Lineage (GTDB taxonomy): Bacteria > Bacillota > Clostridia > TANB77 > CAG-508 > CAKPSH01. Next base: position 4,709 of record CAPZDM010000053.1, on the reverse strand, counting down.
CATCCCTTATAAAATTTGCAAATTCTTTTAAATATAATACTCTGCCATATCTATTTCCCATTTGAAAATAATCGGCTTTAAATTCAAAACTGTCTGGGCAAATATAATCTTTAAAGCTATGTCCTTTTTGCATACTTGCTTTCATATTGAAATTATACAAGTCCTCCTCTTTTACTCTGAAGAAATCATAAAATATTCTTAATCTTTCGCTTATGTCTAACTCTGTTAGCTTTGAGTCTAATTTTGCAAAGCTATTGCTTATTTCCGTTCCTGTTCTATTAAAATAATTATTTGCCTCGTCAATATTTTTCTTATCTATTGCAACAGTCAATAGTTTTTCTTGAATTATTCCTTGTGCCTCTATGGAGTTTTTGGCAAGCATTTCGTTTAATTCCTTTCTATATTTTGTTAGCTTATCATTTCCTATTGGTAGTTTTATTTTGTTTTCAAAATCTATTTTATTTAATCTTCTATTTATTATTGTTATTTTAGGATACGATCCACAATGTAGTAAATTTAATATACTTCCATATCCTAAAAACATCCTTTCTTGTTCTTCTTTTCCTGCCACTGTATAATTTATGTCTGTAAACTTGTATGTTTTTGAATATTTATTCCTCCCAACTTGAAATATTCCATTTTCGTATATCTTCTTTATCGGTATTGCTTGCTGTACACTTCTTGGAATTCTGTTTTTTTCCTTTTCCTGTTTTTGTTTTATTAGACTTAATAGTTTCATTTTTCAATTCCTCCCTTTCTAATCTTTTATAAAATGATTTTAATCCCTCATAGTACATATTTTCTGGCTTAAATAACAACACTCTCGGCATCAAAATTTCTGATTTTATCCAAGCTATTATAAATTGCTCTGCGTTCATTCCGTTGTATCTCACAAATCCTAATACTGCGAATGGAATAGCACCTAAAATACATATCCAAGATAAAGTTTCAAGTCCTAAATGATTTCTTAATAAAAAATACAATAGGACTGCTACTCCACAAGCTAATAATGAAAAAATGAACTGCCTCATTGACAGTCCAAAAAATACCGATTCTTTATAATCTCGTATTTCTTTGTTTATCTTAATTTCCATACTATGCTATCTCTCCTTTGCTCTATTTTTTCTAATTTTTCGCTTTTCTTCTAGTTTTTCTTTTGTATTGTCATATTCTTCTTCTGTTAAATAACTATATGAATTTAAAAATTCGTTTTTACTTAGTTCGACAAAATCTCTCATTTTTTCTTTATCGTCAATAAAATCTGCTTTTTCTATTCTATTATCTCTCATTTGGCTATACACTCCTCTCCTATAACCCCATCATTTCTCTTACAACTCTGTCACTCATTTTTACTGTTCCGTACTAGCACTAACATATTGAATACTAATTCTCCTACATAAGTCCATACTTGATTTACTGCTTGTGCTGTTGTGTCCACTACTGGTGGAGAACTTGCAAATTGTGAGAATATTATACAAGCAATTACTATTATTGCTCCCTCTAAGCATACTGCACAAAAGACTTTCAAAAAACTTTTTCCTACTTGTGATGTTGGCTCTCCTGCAAATGTGCTTAGTGGTATCGGTGCAAGTGCTGTATATAAATATATTTTGAAAAACCTACCATATACAGTCAAAATCATAACAAATGATAATACTGTTACAAGCAATCCTCCGTATCAAAGTTACTGCCCACAATGGTATGCTCTCAAAAAAGCCGACAGCTTTCTATTGCTGTTATCATTTCTTGTGGCAACACTGTTTGTGCCTGCCCAGTAATACCTACTGTCTGCATTATTGTTTGTACTACTCCCTGTGTTATCCTAAATATTGCTAGCATTAGTTCAAGCCCATACGTTATAACTGTTTTTGTCAAAACAAACCTTATGAACAATTTTACAACTTGCTCTGGCTTTTTCATTTCTGCATAAGATGCACATGTCTTAACTATTCCTATTAAAAAGAACAATACCAGTAAAGCTAAGGCTATTGCTTGTATTGCTCCATTTATATTTACTATAATATTCCATATTGAGCCACCCTTAAATGTTTCTGGAGTCTGTGTGATAAGTGTCCATATTTCGTTTAGTTTTTCGTTCCAAGTTCCAAGTGCATTTTGTAAATTTCCTACAACCCAGTTATCTGACAATGTTTTCGCCTCCCTTTAAAATAGTTTTAGGCAAGTATAAAACTTGCCTATTGTTTCTATCCACCGTGTTATTAAGTCTAAAATTTCTTTTGCAAACGTGATAATTACTCCTCCATGCAAGTGTCATAAAACCGATTTGCACGTTGGCTTGGGTCGTGGCTCTTTAATGCCATACCGATTTGAACAATTCCCCATCCAAGAAGTATCATTCCTATTGCTCTTATAACACTAAATATAAAAGTAGATAGGTTATTGATTACTGATAATGGGTCATCTGCTCCAAAAACTACTCCTCCTTGTGTTATTATTGCAATTCCTATCATTGCAACTACTGTTATTTTATTCACATTTTTAATAAAATTTTTCTTATTCAATATTTTCTTTTTTCCTCTCATTTTCATATTCCTCCCTTAAAAAATAATCTTCAACATCTTCTTCTGATAGAAGTTCTGTTGTAATTTTTACTTTTTGTTTTTCTTCTCTTGCATTTCTAATTTTCTGTATATCAATTTCATTTTCTTTTAATTGATATATGCTTGTATTTGCCTTGTCTGTACTTCCATGCTGATATGGCTTTGCCTGTCCATCTGTTGTGTACTTTACGTTTGGATGCTTTAAAATGTTGTATTTTCTATCTATTATTGGCTTTTCTCCTCTAATCATTAGAATCGCTTTGTCATTATCTAGCATTCTAACTTCGTCTTGTGTTAGTAGTTCTCTACCTGTGGCTTGATAATTTGTAGAGTAACTTCCACTATGACCTGTGCTTTTTCCGATATGTGTTTGTGTCGATTGTTTCTTTGCCGTAGAAGTTCTGATACATACTTAAAACTTGACTGCTCGTTTCCTCCGTAAATATAAAAATTCATCACAGTTTCCTACAATAGACTCCCACGACTTCTCAAACAATGCTTTTAATTGTGCCATATTTTGAATAATAATTGATACAGATATATTTCTTGAACGCATAGTAGAAAGTATCTTTTCAAAATCGTTCGGCAATGCTACATTTGCAAACTCGTCCATGACAAAATGGACTGGTACAGGCAATGCCCCTCCATATTCATAATCTGCTTTATGATATAGCACTTGAAAAATCTGTGTATATAATATGCTGACAAGAAAGTTTAGGTCTGTACTATTGTCTGATATTATTGCAAACAACGCTATTTTTTCCTCTCCTAGTTTGTCTAGTTCGAGTTCATCTGTTTTTGTAATTCCCTCAATTGTGTCAAGATTAAATTTTTCTAGTTTTGATGCAAGTGTAACAATTATTGACTTTAATGTTTTTCCTGCTCCGACTATGATAATCTTTATAGTATTTTACTGCTATGTGATTTGGATTTCTATTTTCTAATCTTTTGAACAATATATCTAATGGGCTTTCGTAGTCCTCCTCATCTTCTTTTGGCTTTCCTGCTCTCATCATTTCTGATGCCATTGGGAAGTTCTGCTCGTTCTCTGGAGCTTCATAGCGAAGATAATAGAATATTGCTGATAAAAGCATAGATGCAGAAATATCCCAAAACGGATCGTTGCTTTGACTTCCTTTTGGTGTAGAACTTTTAAATACATTGCTAATTAACTTTTGAATATCGTTATCATCTCGAATATATACAAAAGGGTTATAACAATGACTTTTTTCTGTATTGACTAGGTCTAAAACTTTTATTTTATATCCTTGTTTTTCAAGTAATGCTCCGTGTATCTCGAAGTATCTCTCCTTTTGGGTCAAGTATTACATACGAACTGTTACATTGCATTACGTTCGGTTTTCCATAAAATCTTGTTTTCCCTGCTCCGACTTCCACCTACAACTAATACATTAAGATTTCGTCTATGCTTTCTTGCATCTAGTCCAAGCATTACATTTTGAGTTAGTATTTTGTTCCTGCTCTTTGGAAATTGCATATACTTTTTGTTTATTTGCTTTGCTATTCCCCATATAGCAGAGCCGTATTCCTTGCCTCTCCTATAATTTCTTTTGCTTGATATATATACTCCTATTCCTAAGCCATAAACAAGCAAAAAAATAAGAATAGTTCTAATACTATCCTTGCAAAATTCTATTTGAAATGGTGTTTCCATTTTTTTAGGCAAAGTGTTTATGATTTCTACTAATCCACCATTTATATTTGGTGCTATTAGTAAAGCTAACCATATAACTACAATTCCCCCTAAACAAAATAAAACTACATTTTCGGTCTTATTATCTCGCACAAGTTTCCCTTTCTCGTTTTAATAGACTTTTTCTTTTTGTTGGGGAATCGATTACTTTTTCTAGTATTTCTGTTATAAATTCGGCATCTCGATTTTCTTTTATCATATTATTTCTTTTTTCATTTATGATATTTACTAATGCTCTAAATTCGTATTTGTCTACTTTTATAACTCTATCGTCTTTCATAGATTATTCTACCTCCCTTGTTCTTGATTTTTCTTTGCTTTCTCTACTTCTTTGCTTTGCTTTTCAAAATAGCCTTTAATAATGTCGTCCACATCTATAAAGTGGATAGGTTATACTAAATTAGACAAAAAAGATAAGGACATGTTAAAATAAA
>CAPZDM010000052.1 GCA_948745425.1 uncultured Clostridia bacterium | reverse complement strand
ACAACAAGTGTAGGAAAAGCAGGAACAAATACATTTAAAGTAACATACACACCAACAGATACAGTAAACTTTAAAGTGGTAACAGACATAGATGTAACAATAGAAGTAAGAAAAGCAAATCCAACATATACAACACCAACAGGATTAACAGCAGAATATGGAGAGACATTAGCAGATGTAGAATTACCAGAAGGATTTACATTTGAAGAAGACTTAACAACAAGTGTAGGAAATGTAGGAACAAATACATTTAAAGTAACATACACACCAATAGATACAGATAACTACAAAACAGTAGAAAATATAGATGTAACAATAGCAGTAGGAAAAGGAACACCAGAATATACATTACCAGAAGGATTAATAGCAAAATATGGAGATACATTAGGAGATATAACACTACCAGAAGGATTTACATTCGAAGATGACTTAACAACAAGTGTAGGGAATGTAGGAGCAAATACATTTAAAGTGACATATGCACCAAGTGACACAGACAATTACAATACTGTAACAGGTATAAGTATAGAAATTACAGTACAAGACTATATTGCAGAAATTAATATAACTAATATGCCTAAAGTAATATATAAACAAAATGAAACATTAGACTTAAGTAGTATGGTTGTAAAAGCAATAACAGCTTCAGGAGTAGCAAATGAAATTAGTTTAAGTGAAATTAAAGTAAATGGAAAAAGCATAGAAGAAATATCTGCACAACCATTAACTGAAATAGGACAACAAACTATTACAGTAACATATAAAGACAATGACATAAATAGTTATACATATGAGAAAGAATTTACTACAACATTTAAAATTACTGTAATTTCAGAAAATCCAACAGAGCAACGTGTTATAGTATTAAATGGACAACCAGAAATAGAAATAGAACTTGGTGAAAAATATGAAGATGAAGGAGCAACAGTTTATAATATAGATAGTATAGCTACAGATCTTGAAGTAAAAACAACTGGAATAGTAGATACATCAAAAGTAGGTACTTATACATTAACTTATAGTATAGAAGGTGCAGAATCTGTAACAAGAACAGTAAAGGTAGTTGATAAAATAGCACCAGTAATTACACTACATGGAATAGAAGCAACAGAAGATGTTGAAGTATCTAAAAACGAAAATAATGAAACAGTTATAAGATTTATGAGAGGAAAAGCTACTTTTGAATTAGCAAATATGGCTACTGCAACTGACAACTATGATACAAGTGTAAATGTAGAATATAGTGTAACAGAAAATTCTGTAGTAGCTGATAATATTACAAATATAGGAGAACAAGCAGGAGAATATGTAGTAACATATACTGCAAAGGACTCATCTGAAAATGAATCAACAGAAGTAATTAGATTTATAGTTTTAGATTACCCAGCAACAATATATTACCTAGATGAAGTTGGAGGAAAACTACCAATTAAAGATATTGAGAATGGTATAATTCCAGTATATACTGATTACTTAAAGGTTATGTGTGATACAGAAAATATAAATATTATTATCAATTATATTGTAAAAGATGAAAATGGTGAAATAAAAGAAGGTGTACTTGAATTTAATAAAGACGATAATCAAGATATTGAATACATATTATTAAATAGAGATGGAAGATACACAATTAAAGTAGAAGGTACATATATAATACCAGTTGAAAGAACAATTATTATTGATACAACACCACCAGAAGCAACTGTAGATAGATTTAACAGAACAATTACATTTGAAGATGTACAAGATGTATATAAAGCGACATTAACAAGTGGAGATGGTAGAACTGTAATTACATTAATAGACAAATCAAACAGTCAATTAGAAGAAGATAATAGCAAATATTATACTATAGATGAAAATGGTGTTTATCATCTTACAGATGAAGCTGTTAAAATATCTAGAATTTACACATTACGTGCAGAAGATGAATATGGAAATCAAATTACACCAATTAAATTTAGAATGATAAATCTATAGGAACAAAGGGCACGAGGATTCGTGCCCTGTTCAAGAATACAAAAGTTTAATTAAAAAGGAGAGTAAAAAATGGAAAATAAGAATAAAAGTATAAGTATAAGTATAATTGTAGGAACTGTAATAATAGTAGTAATAGCTATAATTGGAGTTAGTATATACTTTACAAGCAAATCAATAATAAAAAATAATGAAGCAAATAATACTAGCACTGAATCAAATGGAGACAATAATATAATAAATCAAGGTATACAAGATAATCCTGAAGAAGATAATTTGGCAAATATAATAGCTACACCAAATAATAATGAAGGAGATAGTTCACCAAATTTTCAAGCAACACCATAATATACTAAAAAGATGACATAATGTATTTACAAAAAAAGGAAACTATGGTATAATATACCTGTTGAAGAATATAAAATTTAAAAGGAGTAAAATAATGAAAAAATCAATAATTATTTCAGTAATTATGTTTTTAATAATGGGCATATTTATGGCAAGTGTTAATGCAGCATCTGCAACAGTCAGAGTAGGAGCAAGTAATTCAAACCCAGATATAGGAAATAGTATAACTATAACAATATCTTTCTCACAACCAGTAGGTACAGCAAGTTTAAATTTGAATTACAATAATAGTGTAGTACAATATACAGGAAGTAATGCATGGAAAGCAACTGATAGAGGAGGCTCAGTAAAATTAGACTATATTGATGCAAGCTTTGAGAATAAAACAATTACAAGTATGACAGTAACTTTTAAAACAATAGCAGAAGGAACTGGAAACTTTTCAGTATCTAATGTAGTTATATCAAATGCGAATGGAGATGAATTAAGTGCAAACATTAGTAGTAATGCAACTATTAATGTAAAAAAACAAGAAGAACCTCCAGTAAACCCTCCAATAAATCCTAGTACCCCAGATACAAATCAAAAACCAAATTCTAGTACAAGTTCAAACACAAATAAAAATCCAAACACTAATAAAAAACCTAGCACAAATACGAATAAGGATTCAAATACTAATACAAACACAAATACAAATACATCATCAATAGTAGATACAAATACTAATGAACAAAATATAATTGATAATTCAATAAGTAATACAATATCAGATAAAGAAAATAATAATCAGACATATGATGAACCTCAAACAGAACAAAATGAAGAAGTAAAAAATGAAGAAAACAAACCAAATTATATGGTATATGTAATAATTGCAATAATTGCAATTGCTATCATAATAGTTATTATTATAATTATTTATAGAGTTAGAAATTATGAATAAAAGGTGGTAAAAAATGAAAAAATCAAGTAAAGGATTAATATTAACTGCACTAGCAACGATTGCAATAGGAATAAGTGGATTATTTCAACCAATAAATAAAATTAATAAAGATATTGGTATAAAAGAAGCAAAAGCCTACAATCATAGCACTGAAAATGCACTAGATAATGTTTTTATACAAGATAATGATTTAATTTTACCATTTATTTTCGATAATGCAAATCAAGCTGAAACATTGAATATAGGAGAAAAATTTGCAAAAGCAAACCTAACAATTAAAAACATGTCAACCGAAACTGTAGGAACAGGAACACAAATTACTGTTAATGAAAATACTAATGTATATAATGTAGTAATTTATGGTGATGTAAATGGTGATGGAAAAATAAACCTAATAGATGTGCAAAGAATTATACTGCATTATTTAAATCCAGCTACAAATGCATTAACAGGATTAAATGCAATAGCAGCAAATGTAAATAACAAAGATAACAATGATATTAATCTAATAGATGCACAAAGAATAATATTATTCTACTTAGGAACTTTAAATAGTGGACTTGTTGTACAAGAACCAGAAGCATCAAATCCAGAAAATCCAGCAGAGGATGTTGTAAGCAGAATAACAATTACACCTCCAACAAAATACATATATACAGTTGGCGAAGAACTTAATTTAGCAGGAGGAAAAATAAACATAACATATGTATCTGGTAAAGTAGAAATAATAGATATGCAAAGAAGTATGGTTAGTGGATATAATAAAAATGTACCAGGTAGACAAACAATAACAGTATCTTATAGAGTAAATAACACAGTAAACTTCACAACAACATTTGAAGTATTAGTAAATGTGTTAGATAAAGAAATAACTACTATTATTTCAAGTATAAATCTTACAGAAGGAACTTGTTATAAACCAGTAGAATTTTCACTAAAATCAGGAGAAAATGAAGAAAATATTAATATAAATGCTTTGAATCTTAGAATTAAAGATAGCAATGGACAGATTATAAATAATAATAGTATCGCAACAATCGAGAAAAAAAATGGAGCAAATGGAGTGATTTTAGTATCATTTATTGCAAAAGTTGCAGATTCATATACAATTATACCAAGTGTAGGAACTGTAACAGGAACTGACATTAAAATAATAATTAAAGAAGATACAAGTATAAATAAAATGAAATTAGTTCCAATCAATAATTCAGTATTTTCACAAGATACTGAAACTAAAGCAGAAGTAGAATTTTATCATATATATCCAGATAATAGAGAAATAAAAATTGAAAAGGCATTAGATATGTCAAAAGTATCTATAGTACCTTCTATAAATCCAATAACAGATATGAACTTATTAGAAAGTACAATGGAAAATACATCTAAGATTAAATTCTTTAATAAAGATATGTATTTATTACCAGATAATAAAGATGGTGATACAATTATTAAATATGTATCAATAACACCAGAACAAGTAGGAAATTTAAGATTTTCAATTAAAGTTACTGATAATGATAATATATCTAATACATACACATTAGATACAGTAATTGAAGTAAAAGAAAGAGAATTAATAGTAAATGATAAAAATAATAATATAACATTATATAAAACAAAGGAATCTGCAATAGAAGCAAACAAACAAGATGAAAATGTAAATATTTATATAATGAATAATGATTATGGTGAATATGTTTATACATTAATTCCTATATATAAAACAGATTCAAACGGAAAAGAAGTATTAGACGAAAATGGACATAGAATTACTGATGTAAAAGTAAAAGATATAAACCAATTAGGTTATGAAAATGGAAAGATAAGTTTTGTAGATAACATAATAGATGAAATTGTTAAAGAAGGATTAACAGATAAATTAAATGATATAATGGAATCAATAAACATAAAAGCATTTAATGCAAATGAAAATTTAATATATAATCCAAACACAGGAGATACAATTTATGCTAATTCAGATGTATATTATATAGGAATATCATTAGAATCAGACTATGAAGAAAATGAACAAATAGCTGAAAAACTTTTAGAGTCAATAATAGTTAAATATTCAGGCAAAGAAACTGAATTGACAATTAGCATTGTAGAATAAAAGAAAATTAAAATATAAGCGTACATTAATTTGTAGGCTTATATTTTTTTATAAATTATTGAAAATAATAATATATTACATTATAATACATAGTGAAAAGAGCATAAAGAAATTTTATATGCATATATGAAAATAGTAGAAAAAATAGTTTTTTATGGAGGTTAATATGGAAAGAATAAGAATTGGTATTTGTGGTTATGGAAATTTAGGAAAAGGAGTAGAAACAGTAATAGATAAAAACAATGATATGGAACTAGTAGCAATTGCTACTAGAAGAAATCCAAAAGAAGTGGCTTGTCAGATACAGAAGAATGTGTCTGTAATATCAATGGAGGAACTTGAGAACTGGAAAGGTCGTATTGATGTAATGATTTTATGTGGAGGTTCTGCAACTGACTTACCTAAGCAGACACCTATGATGGTGAAGAACTTTAATGTAGTAGATAGTTTTGATACTCATAAAAATATACCTGAGCATTTTAAAAATGTTAATGAAGTAGCGAAATTAGGAGGAAAGATAGGAGTTATTTCATCTGGTTGGGATCCAGGAGCATTTTCAATTAATAGAGTTTATGCTGATGCATTTTTACCAGATGGAACAAGTTATACTTTTTGGGGTAAAGGGGTAAGTCAAGGACACTCTGATGCTATTCGTAGAATTGAAGGAGTAAAAGATGCCAGACAATACACAATACCTATAGAAGATGCTGTAAATCGTGTAAGAAATGGAGAGAATCCAGAGCTTAAAACTAGAGAAAAACATTTAAGAGAATGTTATGTAGTAGTTGAAGATGGAGTAGATAAGGCAAAAATAGAAAAAGAAATTAAGGAAATGCCAAACTATTTTGCAGATTATGATACAACAGTTCACTTTATAAGTGAGGAAGAATTAAAAAGAGAACATGCAGGGTTACCACATGGAGGAAGTGTATTACATAGTGCACAAACAGGAAGTGGAAATAAACAAGTTATTGAATATTCACTTAAATTAGATTCTAATCCTGAATTTACTGCATCAATACTACTTGCATATGCAAGAGCAGCATATCGTATGAACAAAAATGGTGATACTGGAGCAAAAACAGTACTTGATATTCCACCAGCATTATTAAGTATGAAGAGTCAAGAAGAGTTACTTAAAATGGTATAAATTAGAAGGAAGGTAATAAATGAAAATAGTAAAAAAAGTATTAAATATTTTTATAATAGCTATGTTAGTAATCCTTATATTAGTTGCAATATCATACATATTTAATAAAATAGATTATTCAAGAGTACAAGAAGGAAAATTACCTATATGTTGTATAAAAAGTTATACACTAAGAGACCGGTGGTACAACAGAATATCTTGGATTAGGATATAAAATAATAGCATTTAATGAATTAAATGGTTATGATGAAATTAAATTTGGAAGTTGGAGTATGAAACCAGAAGACTTTAAAGGCGAGATACAATTAAAGTCTGCAACTAAATATTACAAAGAAAATTTAGAAAGTATACCTAAAAGAATTTCGCCAAAAGAGGCAGCAAATAGAGGATATTTTGTATATGATTGTGTGGAAGAAAAGGTCTATAATAAAGACGTATTAGATAGATTTGTTAGAAATACAGAAATAAATTCAACAAATAGAATAGCAGATGAAATAATAATCGTAATATATACAACAAATGGAGAAGCAAGTATATATAATTTGGGATATAATTACATAGATGGAATAGGATATGTTTTAGCTACAGATTTAACTAGAATAAAAACAGTAGAATATATGGATTATAAAGATGCAATGAAATATTGGGAACAATATAACAATATAATTATTAATACAGATATTCCTGGAGAATATTATGGAATATGTGTAACAGAAGATAAAGACTTTGATGTAGGAATAATATCTTTAAAAGTATATTCTAATGCAGAATTAGAAGAAAACAAATATAAAGATGTTGAGATAGCTAGGTATTTACTTGATGCAAAATTTGTAGACAATGAAGAAACAAAATAAACTATGCTATAATGACAGAAAAATAGGAGTGATTTTATGTGTAAGGATTTAAAACAATTTATTATAGAACTGATAAGTAACAAAGAAGAAGAAAATGAGGGATTTGTAAAATATACCTTCTATGAACTAAGAGTAAAATACAATTTAAATGAACAAGAAGTTAATCAAGTACTAAAAATAAGTAAAGATTATTTTCAAAATAAAGGTTATAAAGTATATTTCACAGGAGAAATATTTGAATATCAAAATGCTAATAGGATGGTACAAGATAATGAACTAATGATAGCAATAAGATAGTACAAATGCAAAATGCTATGCATTTTGTTTTCAATAGAAAGGAGATTTAGCAATGTTTAAAATACATTCTGAATACAAACCTACAGGAGATCAACCAAAAGCAATAGAATATCTTAGTAAAGGAATAATGGAAGGAAAGAAATTCCAGACACTTCTAGGTGTTACAGGTTCAGGAAAAACTTTTACAATGGCAAATATTATACAAAAAGTGCAAAAACCAACACTCGTACTTGCCCATAACAAAACATTAGCACGGTCAACTTTATAGTGAATTCAAAGAGTTCTTTCCAGAGAACAGTGTTGAGTATTTTGTTAGCTATTATGACCAACACCAAGAACGGCTTTATTTAGCTACTTTTAGTCCATTTTAGTTTTATTTAGTTTAATGAAAAATGATTAAATAAGCCTAAAAAAACTAAATAAAACTAAACAAACAAAAAAAGTTTGTGACTGAATTCGTGTAAAATTCGTGTAAAACTTATTTTTAATGAATGAGCATGAAGAAAAGTATTTTAAACATAGTATAAATTTGATATAATGCAAAATAAAAAGAGAGGTGTATAAATAATGGCTAATGAACTAAATTTGTTTGATGAAAATGTAAACCCAATATTTGAAGAAATAAAAGATTTAATAAATAGTAGTAGAAATAGAGTCTATAGTACAGTAAATACAGAAATGTTAAATTTATACTGGAGCATTGGAAAAATTATAATGGAAATTCAACAGGGAGATGAAAGAGCAACTTATGGTGACGCTGTTTTAGAAAAGTTATCAGAAAAACTCACAAATGAATTTGGCAAAGGATTTTCTGAAAGAAATTTAGAACGAATGCGCAAGTTTTATATATGTTTTCCAATTTCGACAACAGTGTCGTCGAAATTAAGTTGGTCTCATTATTTAGAACTAATTAAAATTGAAGAAGAACCGAAAAGAAAATTTTATTTAAAAGAAACAATAAATTCTAGATGGAGTGTTAGAGAATTACAAAGGCAAAAAAATTCATTATTGTACGAAAGATTAGCTTTATCAAAAGATAAAGAAAAAGTACTTGAACTAGCAGAAAAAGGACAAGTGTTAAAAACAGGAAAAGATTTAGTAAAAGATCCATTTGTACTTGAATTTTTAGACATAAAAGAGAATACCAAATATTTAGAGTCAGATTTAGAAAAGAATATACTTGAACACTTAAAAGAATTTTTATTAGAACTTGGGAAAGGTTTCATGTTTGTTGGAAGTCAAGTTAGAATAACGATGGAAGAAGAACACTTTTATCCAGATTTAGTATTCTATAACAGATTGCTTAAATGCTTTGTAATTATTGATTTAAAAATTGGAAAGATTACGCATCAGGATATCGGACAAATGCAAATGTATGTTAATTATTATGATAGAGACATAAAAAGTAGTGAAGAAAATAAAACAGTTGGTATATTATTAAGTGCGGAAAAAAATGAAACAGTAGTAAAATATACATTACCAGAAAATAATGATAGTATATTTTCATCAGAGTATAAGTTACATTTACCTACTGAGCAGGAACTAATAGAAGCAGTAGAAGAAGAAAAGAAAAACTTGGAATTGAATGAAAATAATTAAAGAAAAGATATTTTATAGTTATGGAGGGAAATTATGATAAAAAAGAAAATGATTATAATTGGAGCAAATGGAAGTGGATATAAAAGGACAATTCCAGCAATGAAAGATTCTGAAATTTGCGAAATTGTAGCAATACAATCGAGAAATGGAGAAAAGTTAAAAAGTATATGTAAAGAATATAATATAAAGAATTATTATACTGATATAAGTGAAATCCTTAAAAACGAAGAATTTGATTTAATATATATAGCAAATCCACCTTTTATGCATCTAGATACAATTAAAGAGTGTATAAAAACAAACAAACCAATTATTTGTGAAAAACCATTAGCAAGAGACTATAAAGAAGCATTAGAAATAAAAAAACTAGTACAAGAAAAGAATATACCTATTATGATAGCACATCATCTTAGACATCAAAAAGCATTTATGGATATAAAGAAAATGATAAATTCTCAAAAAATAGGAGATGTAGTAAGCTGTTGGGGACAATGGGGATTTGCAATAAAACCACAAGCAGCATCATCAGTATGGAAATTAGATAAAAACTTAGGTGGAGGAGGAACTTTTTCGGATAATGGAATACATGTAATAGACTTTATAATAGGACTATTTGGAATACCAGAAAAAGTAATAGGAAATAGTAGATTAAATAGTTTTAAAGAAACATATGGCAATGAAACAATGATGATGATATATAAAGATAAAGATGCTACTATAAATTCTTCACATATTATGCCTTATGCTGGAAATCATTTACTTATATATGGAACTAAAGGTAGTATAGAAGTATATGGAGCAATGTCAGAAAAAGCTATTAAACAAATTATTATAAAAACCGATGAGGGCGAAGAAAAAATAGATTATGTTCAAGAAAATCTATATAAAAACGAAGTTGAAGATTTTGTAAAGTATTATTTTAATAATGACAAAACAGCTATCTGTGATACTAATATTGATGATGGAATATTAGCACTAAAATTAATTGAAGATATGAGAAAACAGATATAAAAATATAAAGTTTGTGACCTAATTCGTGTAAAGTCATTTTACGTGAAGAATTTTAAATTTTAAAAATACCAATTACACGAATTTTCGTGGTTGATAGATGTCATTTTTATCGGTCACAGCTAACACCACATAAGTTACTGTAACAATCAAAGATTGAACAGTAACTAAGTGCCATGCATACTGACGCTGTAACAGGCAGAGCCTTAACAGCCTCAGCAAAAGGAGGAAAAATGTTTGAATTAGTATCAGATTATAAGCCAACAGGCGACCAACCAAAGGCAATAGAATATCTTAGTAAAGGAATAATGGAAGGTAAGAAATTCCAGACACTTCTAGGAGTTACAGGCTCACGGAAAAACTTTTACAATGGCAAATATTATACAAAAAGTGCAAAAACCAACCCTCGTACTTGCCCATAACAAAACATTAGCACGGTCAACTTTATAGTGAATTCAAGGAGTTCTTCCCAGAGAACAGTGTTGAATATTTTGTTAGCTATTACGACCAACACCAAGAATGGCGTTATTTAGCCACTTTTAGTCCTTTTTAGTTTTATTTAGTTTAGTAAAAAATGACTAAATAAGCCTAAAAAAACTAAATAAAACTAAATAAACAAAAAAAGTTTGTGACCGAATTCGTGTAAAATTCGTGTAATGAAAAATAGATAAAATATGGAGGTAGTTATGGACGAAAAAATAAATGATTTTTCAGATGATGAAGAGATATTAAATATAATAGAAGATTTTTGCAAAGAAGTATTACCAGAAGAAAATTAATGTAAAAATGAGATATATAATTTTTTTATAGCAAGTTTTAAGAACTTGTTATTTTTTTATTCAAAAAGGAGGAATGATATTATGCAAAAAGATGAGGCAATAGATTATTTAGAAAATTTAAAAATAGGTAATTTTTTAACAGTAAATATTCCTATTTCTAGTAATTGTAATATACCTGTTACTGCAATGTATGTTGGCAAAGATAAAGAGGGTAGATATGAATTTTTAGATACAGGAGAGTTTATTCTTTCAAAGGATTTTTTAGAAAAAGGAAAAGTATCAATAGATAAAGAATATGACGATAATAATGCAACAAAAATCAATTCAAGAATTAGAAAAGAATATGAAAAAAAGCACAATAAAAATAGAGATGTACGATAATATTACTTTATACATTTGTATTAATTGATAATAAATTATAAAGTATATTTTGATAAATGAAAAACAAAAGAAGATATAAGATAATGACATATAGAAGCGAGTTGATATTTTAAATTAATTCGCTTTTTCCATTTCATTTGAAATGTTACATAGTCTTTTATAAACAAAGACTAAATTTAAAAGGAAGGAGGAAAAACAGATGACAAAATGTAAGACAATAGCAATAGCTAACCAAAAAGGTGGAGTAGGCAAAACAACAACGGCTTTTAGCTTAGGTATAGCATTAGCAAATAATGGTAAAAAGGTATTAGTAGTAGATGCAGACCCTCAAGCAAATTTGACAACATATATGGGGTTTTAGTTTGAAAGAAAAATTTAACAAAATAAAACCAAAATAATGGAAAAAGGGCAT
>CAPZDM010000051.1 GCA_948745425.1 uncultured Clostridia bacterium | reverse complement strand
CTATTACTGGTTTTGCAAATTCTATTGTTTCCCCTGCTATTGAGTATAAAAGCGAAGGTTATGTAATGGGAGTTGGAGCTAAGATGTTTACTGTTGCAGGTCCTGTACTTGTTTATGGTATTTCTGCTTCTATATTGGTTGGATTGGTGTATTTTATATTAATGTAAAATTGAAAAATAATCGTCATTTTGCGTTGTTAGACTACAATTGAAATCAAATCAACGTACCATTGTACGCCTCATTGATTTCAATCTTGTCTGCCTAGCCAAATAACGATTCTTTTCCAATTTAATTCTAATAATGATAAGTAATAATTTAAAAATTTTGGAAAGGGATGAATTTTGTATGCAAAAGTTAGGAAAACAAACTATAAAATTTGATAATCCCCCTACTATAACATCTACTGCTTGTATTGTTGGGCCTAAGGAATCTGATGGTCCTTTGGCATCATATTTTGATAAGTGTTTAGATGATGAGTTTTGGGGAGAAGAAACTTGGGAAAAAGCTGAAAGTAAAATTATAAAGGAAACTGTTAGTTTAGCAGTCGCTAAATCAAATATTGCAAGTCAAAATATTGATTATTGCTTTGCTGGTGATTTACTTAATCAATGTATTTCTTCTAGTTTTGGTTTAAGAGAATTAAATATTCCATTTTTTGGAGTTTTTGGAGCTTGTTCAACATTTGTTGAATCAATGTCTTTAGGTAGTGTATTTATTGATGGAGGTGCTGCCCAAAATGTATTATGTGCAACTTCTAGTCATTTCTGTAGTGCAGAAAAGCAGTTTAGATTTCCACTAGAATTAGGAAACCAAAGGCCTCCTACTTCTCAATGGACAGTTACAGGTTCTGGTGCAGCAGTTGTTTCTAAATCTGGTAATGGACCATTTATTACTCATATTACTCCTGGTAAAATTGTAGATCTCGGAATAAAGGATGCTAATAACATGGGTGCAGCTATGGCGCCAGCAGCTTCTGATACACTCCTTACTCATTTTCAAGATACTGGACGTGCTCCTAGTTATTATGATTTAATATTAACTGGAGATTTAGGTCATATTGGTAAAGAAATTACTATTGATATGATGAAAACTCATGGATATAATATTAAATCAAATTATAATGATTGTGGTGTTCTAATCTTTGATAAGGCTACTCAGGATACACATTCTGGTGGTAGTGGTTGTGCTTGTTGTGGAACTGTTTTCTCTGGTTATGTTTTTAAACAATTACAGGAGAAAAAGATACAAAAAGTTTTACTTGTTGCAACTGGTGCTCTTACAAACTCCACATCTGCTCAACAAGGAGAAACTATTCCTGGAATTGCTCATGCAGTTTCAATAGAATTATAGAAGTTGTGTATCATCATATATTAAAAATATATTTGTCTGTATTGGCAAATTGCAATGTGCACATAGGATTTAAAAAATAATTTATAGAAAAGGAGAATTTCAAATGTCAGAGTTTTTTAGTAACATAGATTTTATGCAATATTTATGGTGTTTTATCATTGGTGGTGTTTTGTGTATAATTGCACAAATTCTTATAGATAAAACTAAAATTACTCCTGCTAGAGTTCTAGTGTTATATGTAACAGTTGGTACTATTTTAGGTGGACTAGGATTGTATAAGTATTTGGTTGATTTTGCTGGAGCTGGAGCAACTGTTCCTTTGACTGGATTTGGATATAATCTAGCTAAAGGCGCAATAGAGGGAGTAAAAGAAACTGGTATAATTGGGGCTTTTACTGGGGGCGTAAAGGCAGCAGCTGGTGGAATTGCAGCAGCAGTATTCTTTGGATATATTGCATCTCTAATTTCAAAACCAAAAATAAAGAAGCAATAAAAAAATGGCAGAAATCTTTCTGCCATTTTTTATTTCGTTTACTTGTTTTTTTGTAAATTATGTTGTATAGTATTATTTATAGGAAATAAGAATAAGCAGATGTGGATTTGTCATTTCCTATATTAATTATAATATATTTATGAATAAAAATTCAAGAGATATAATTTATTAAAAATTTCAAGGTATAAATTTTTAGATGGAAAGGATGATTATTTATGGAGTTAGAAAACTATCAAAAAGCAACTAATTATATAAAGAGTAAAATGGGCAATATTTCTCCTAAACTTGCTATTGTTTTGGGCTCTGGCCTCGGGGTTATTGCTGATGAGTTTGAAGATTTAATTACTATAAAATATAAAGATATTCCTGGTTTTCCTGTTTCTACTGTCTCAGGTCACGCTGGAGAATTATTAATAGGTAAAATCAATGGTGTTTCAGTAATCGCAATGAATGGAAGATTTCATTATTATGAAGGATATGATTTAAAAGATGTTACATTTCCTATTAGAGTTTTTCATTTATTAGGGATTAATGATTTATTACTTACAAATGCAGCTGGAGGCATTAATCTAGATTTTAAAGTTGGAGATTTTATGGTTATAAATGACCAATTATCATTTTTTGCTGAGTCTGCTCTAAGGGGTAAAAATTTAGAAGAGTTTGGTACACGTTTTCCTAGTATGTCTCAAATATATGATAAGGATTTATCTCAAAAATTGTTAGATATTATAAATAAATATACAAGTCATGCACAAACTGGTGTATATGCTTATATGAAAGGGCCTGCTTATGAAACTCCTGCTGAAATTAGAGCTTTGCGTATTTTAGGTGCTGATGCAGTAGGCATGTCTACTGTCCCTGAGGCGATTATTGCTAAACATTGTGGTATGAGAGTTGTTGGAGTATCATGTATAACTAATATGGCTGCTGGAATACCTTCTAATTTAAGTATAGAAACAAAAGAATTATCTCATAAAGAAGTCAATGAAACTGCTGATAGAGTAAGATTTGTTTTTAAAGATATTGTAAAGGAGTATATACAGTTGTTTTAAGGTTTTATAAAATTAAAAAAAAAAAATTCCTCAGAGATATTAATATCTCTGAGGAATTTTTTTTTTTAATTTTATCTCTTACTGAATTGAGGAGCTTTTCTCGCTTTCTTCATTCCGTATTTCTTTCTTTCTTTCATTCTTGAGTCTCTTGTTAAAAATCCGTTAGTTTTTAGTAATGGTCTATATTCTGCATTTGCTTCATTTAATGCTCTTGCTATTCCATGACGTATAGCTCCAGCTTGACCTGCTGTTCCTCCTCCAATTACTTTACAAACAACATCATATTTGTCTGTTGTATTTGTTACTACTAATGGTTGTTTAACTATTACTTTTAAAGTATCTAGTCCTAAATATTCTTCAATATCTTTACCATTGATTGTTATTTTTCCTGTTCCTTCTGTAAGTCTTACTCTTGCTATAGAACTTTTTCTTCTTCCTGTTCCACAAAATACTATATTTTCAGATTTTGCTTTTGCCATTTGACTTTCCTCCTATTTTATATATTTATATGTTCTAAATACAATTTTCAAATTGTATTTTATTAAAAATTCCACATTTCTGGTTTTTGTGCTTGGTTCTCATGCTCATTTCCTGCATATATTCTTACTTTCTTTAATTGTTGTCTTCCTAAGCTATTATGTGGTAACATTCCTTTTATTGCAAGCATCATTGCTTTTTCTGGACTTTTTTCCATCATTACTTTAGCAGTAACTTCTTTCATTCCACCAATATATCCTGAATGATGTCTGTAAATTTTGTCATTCATTTTGTTTCCTGTTAATTTTATTTTGTCACAATTAATTATAATAACATGATCTCCAACATCTAAATTTGGTGTAAATGTTGGTTTATGTTTTCCTCTTAATAATTTAGCAGCTTCTGTTGCTACTCTACCTAATGGCTTGTTTTCTGCATCAATTATATACCATTTACTTTCAATTTCACTTTTCTTAACACTATAAGTTGTATTATTCATGGTAATAAATCCTCCATTCATTTCTATAATATTTTAGAAATTTTCATTTCCTAGAATTTTATTTAATATATATTAATTCTTAGAACTAAAACTACCGGAAAATAATTCTATTAATTAAAACATATTTTTACAATACCACAATATTTTAATACATTTTCTAGAAAATGTCAATAAAAGTCTTGACATTTTTTTTAATTTATTGTATTATAGTACCTGTTGATTAATAAATTACAAAGAAGAAGTCATCCACTTCTCACCTTCTCTTACGGAAAAAGGTTGAAATTTTATTATTAATACGTGGATTGGCTTGTCTTATGACAGGCTTTTTTTATACAAGAACAAAGGATAATTATATTACTTTGTTCTTATCACAAAACATACGGAGGTGTTTTTTATAAAACAAGAATTACTAGTTAATGAGCAGATTCGTTTTAGTGAAGTTCAAGTTATTACTGATGATGGACAAAAACTTGGAGTTATGAAAATTAGAGAGGCTTTAGATTTTGCAAGTTCAAAAGATTTAGATTTAGTATTAGTTGCTCCAAATACAAAACCTGCAGTTTGTAAAGTAATGAATTATGGAAAGTACAAATTTGAACAAGCTAAAAGAGAAAAGGAAGCTAAGAAAAAACAAAAAACTTTTGAAATTAAAGAAATACGTATTACACCAAATACTGAAGATCATGATTTTAATTTTAAATGTAAAAATGCAAAGAAATTTATTGAAGATGGATCTAAAGTTAAAATTACAGTTCGTTTTCGTGGAAGAGAATTAAACTATGTCAAACTTGGTGAAAATATCTTAAATAAATTTATTGAAGAGCTTTCAGATGTATCTGTTCCTGAGAAAAAACCTTTGTTAGAAGGTAAGAATATGTTTATAATTTTACAACCAAAATAATTACATAACAGTATAAATTAAATTTAAAAGGAGTGAATTTGAAATGGCAAAATTAAAAACAAACAAAGCAGCAGCAAAAAGATATCATTTTACAGCTACTGGAAAAGTTAAAAGAACTAAATCTAATAGAAGACATCTTTTAGCTAACAAAACAACTAGACAAAAGAAATCAGGTAAAATACAAAATGCTTACGCAGATAAGACTTGTGTTGAGGGGATTAAGAAGATGTTACCTTACGGTAATTAGGATTACAAAACGGGCACAGTGGTGTCATCTCTCACGGGTATTCCCACAAACGATGCCCCTACACATAATAAATTTTATCAATTATTAGAGAATTTATAAGGAGGAATTTAAAATGGCAAGAGTAAAAACTGCAATTATAACTCGTAAAAAACATAAAAAGGTATTAAAAAGAGCTAAAGGATATTATGGAGCTAAACATTATAGATTTAGAAATGCTAAACAAGCTGTTATGAAATCTGGAATGTATGCTTATGTTGGAAGAAAAGATAAAAAGAGTAATTTTAGAAAATTGTGGATTACAAGAATTAATGCTGCTGCAAGAATGAATGGTTTAACATATAGTAAATTAATCTCTGGATTAAAGAAAGCTAATGTTGAAATCAATAGAAAAATGCTTGCAGAGTTAGCTGTAACAGATGCTACTGCTTTTACAAAGTTAACAGAAATAGCAAAAAATGCATAAATTTGAAATATTATGTAAATTATGTTATAATATCCTTATACCAAAAAACGACCAAAGTGGTTATTGTGTTCTAAGGAGGAATAACATTATGGAAATTATGACAATTGAGGAAATTTTTGAAGAAGCTATTTTAATCGACCCTAATAATATATATTACAATATATATTCAGGTTGTAGGAAAAGACTTAACCCTAAAAGCTTTTTAAGATTAAATCCTCACACTTTTAACACATGTAATGGTTTAATATCATTTACAAACAACGGAAAGGAACTATATTCTATTCCTAAGTTTGAAGGTTTCACTGAATTGCTTGAGAAAAATGGATATCACCGTGATTATGCGATGCCTGTTCCTTTGTCTGACAATCTATCTCCGATTTCAGAAGAAGGTTTATACTGGCAAGGCTTACTTAAATCTTTTAAACAATCCAGATCGTTTTCTTTTTCAGTGTAAACTAAATGAAGAGACTGCAGAATGGCTTTAGCCAATCTGCAGTTTTTCTTTTTATAATTAACATTGTTTTTATTTGTTTCATATTATATTAAGTATTAGGAGATTTTTTATGAGTTCTTGTGAATTGGTTACTTTGATTTCAACTTTATCTTGTGTTATTGCTGATAATTCTACTGATGATGAATTATCTATTCTTTCTGCTGTTTTTACTCAACTTGGCGATTCCCTTACTACTATTCTTGCTTGTAGGAGTAATACTACCCCTAATTCCTAAAATAGTTACTGGTTTCTTTTAGTCCATCAAAGTCTATTTGTCTTAATATTTCATATGCTATTATTGCTACTGAGTTTGATAGATTTAATGACCTTAAAGTGTCTCTCATTGGTATTCTTATTGCATTTTCTATGTATTTTTGTATTAAGTCTTCTGGTAGTCCCTTTGTTTCTTTTCCAAATAATATAAATACTTCTTCCATTTTACTGTAGTCTACATCTGAATAGCATTTTTGTGATTTTGTAGAAGCTAAAAACATGTTGTGTTCTTCTGGTTTGTATTTTTCTAAAAATGCTTTTAATGAAATATGTTCTTCTATTTCTAGTTTGTCCCAATAGTCTAATCCAGCTCTTTTTAGGTATTTGTCCGTTATTGAAAATCCTAATGGATATACTAGATGTAGCTTTGCCCCTATTGCTGCACAGGTTCTTGCTATGTTTCCTGTGTTTTGTGGTATTTCTGGTTCGACCATTACTATATTTAATCTCATGTTTTCTCCTTCTTTCAAAGGGCACGTTGCAACGTGCCCCTACATTTGCAATATTTTTATAGAAAAGAAACCTTCCCCTTTTTCGAAATTGCCAAAATTCTCCGTCCCTTATGGCAAAATTCTCCGTCCCTTATGGCAAACCTATCTTCTTAATTCGGCTCCAAAGGATTTTTCTAGTCCAGCTACGATTTTTTCAATAATTGGATTTACTTCTTCGTCTGTTAGGGTTCTGTCGTTTACTCCAAATGTTAATGAATATGCTATACTTTTCTTTCCTTGTGGTAAGTTCTCTCCTTCATATACATCAAATACTTCACTTTTTATTAATAGCTTTCCTCCATTTGATTTTATTGCTTTTGCTATTTCGTCTGAAGTTATGTTTTTGTCTACTACAATTGCTATGTCCTTTTTTATTTCTGGATATATAGATATTTCTTTAAATTTCATTTTTCCTGTTTTCTTTGCTAATAGTTTTTCTAAGTTTATTTCTGATACATATACTAGTTCTTTACATATAGCTGGATGTATTCTTCCAACTATTCCTACTATTTCTCCATTTACATTTATTTCTGCTACTTGACCTGGGTGAAATTCTGCAATCTCTGTTTTTGGTATTACAAAACTATATCTGTTTTCATATCCTAAATAGTCTAGTATTTCTTCTACAATTCCTTTTATTACATAGAAATCTACATTCTTTTTATTTCCCATTCCTAGGTAGTATTCTCCTGTCATAAGTGCTGCAAGTTTTAAGTCCTCTCCATATTTGTCTTCTTTTTTCCAAAATCCTTTTCCTATTTCAAATATATTTACATCTTTTACATAGTGAGATTTGTTGTATTCATATAGCTTGTATAATGATGGAATTATACTGTATCTTAAAGTGTTTCTTTCTTCTGTCATTGGGTCTAATAGCTTTAATTCCTCGAATTTGTCGTTTGTAAATTTGTGTGAGTCTTTATTGTTTATTAATATATATGGTAATGTATCATTTAGTCCTAATGCTATCATTTTATTTCTTATTTCTCTTTCTGTTTTGTCTATTGTTCCCATTTTCATTGGAGTTACAGGTAGTGTTCCTTGTATGTTATCTACTCCATATATACGACTTACTTCTTCTATTAAGTCTTCTTTTATTGATATGTCTAGTCTTCTTTTTGGAACTGTAACTGTTATCTTTTCTCCATTCTTATTTGCTGTAAATCCTAATTTCTCATATACTTTTATTATTTCTTCATCTGATATTTTTGCTCCTAAAACATCATTTATATTTTTAGATGTAATATCTATAGTTTTATCTTGTTTATCTGATTTATCATATATTACTGTTCCTGTTTGAATTTCAGCTCCTGCATATTGCTCTAATAGTTTTACTGCTCTTTCCATTGCCATATATGTTCTATTTGGGTCTAGCCCTTTTTCAAAACGATTACTTGCTTCACTTCTTACTATCTTTTTAGAGGTTTTTCTTACTTTTACTCCATCAAATATAGCTGATTCAATTATTACATTTGTTGTCCCTTCTGTTATTTCTGTGTCAAATCCTCCCATAACTCCTGCAAGTCCTATTGATTTTTTTCCGTCTGCAATTACTATGTCGTTTTCGTCTAGAGATCTTTCTTGCCCGTCTAAGGTTGTTAATTTTTCTCCACTATATGCCATTCTAACTTGTATTGTATCTCCTAGTTTATCTGCATCATAGAAATGTAGTGGTTGGCCAAGTTCAAGCATTACATAGTTACTAATATCTACAACATTGTTTATTGGTCTAATTCCTTCTGCTATTAATCTATTTCTTATAAAGTCTGGACTATCTCCTATTTTTACATTTAATGCTTTTCTTGCTAAAAATAGTTTGCAGTTTTCTGTGTCTACTTTTACATTAAAAATCTTGTTTATGTCTTCTCCTTTTTCATTATGAGATATGTCTACAGGTCTAACTTTTTTATCATATATTGCTCCTATCTCATATGCCATTCCTAATATGCTTAATAAGTCTCCTCTATTTGCTGTAAGTTCAAAGTCTATAACTTCATCATCTAATCCCATATATTTTACTGGATCTGTTCCAACTACTGCATCTTCTCCTAAAATATGTATTCCATTTTTATCTTCTTCTGATAAAAATTTTTTGTCAAGTCCTATTTCATATAATGCACATATCATTCCATTTGATTCTTGACCTCTAATCATTCCCTTTTTTATTGTTATTTCTGGAAGCACAGCTCCATCTAGTGCTACAATTACCTTTATTCCTTCTCTAACATTTGGTGCTCCACATACTATATTTATTATTTCATTTCCTATATCTACTTTACAACAGTGCAAATGGTCTGAGTCTGGGTGTGGTATACATTCTAATACCTTTCCTACAACTAGCTTTGTTGCTGGAATAAGTTTTTCTGCACTATCATATTCATTTCCTACTCTTGTCATATCCTCTGCTAATGTTTTTAAATCTACGTCTATATCTACATAATCCTTTACGAAATTTGTACTTAATTTCATTTTTTCATTTTCCTTTCTATTTTGAACGTATTTAGGAAATAATTAATGAATTGATAAATTATTAATTATTTATTTTTCGAACCTATCAAATTGTTTTAAAAATCTAACATCATTAGTATATAAATACCTCATATCTGTAATTCCATATTTAAACATAGCTAAACGGTCTATTCCTGTTCCAAATGCAAATCCTCCATATTTTTCTGGGTCATATCCATTCATTTTTAATACATTTGGATGAACAATTCCTGCTCCTAATAGTTCTATCCAACCTGTTTGTTTACATAGGTTACATCCCTTTCCTCCACATTTAAAACATGTAACATCTACTTCATATGATGGTTCTGTAAATGGGAAATAACTTGGTCTAAATCTTAGTTCTGTTTTTTCTCCTAGCATTTTTCTCATGAAAATTTCAAGAGTTCCTTTTAAATCTGATAATGATACATTTTTGTCTTTTTCATCTATTACTAATCCCTCTACTTGGTTGAATTGATGTGAATGTGTCGCATCATCTTCTCTACGATATGTTTTTCCTGTACATATCATTTTTATTGGCTTGTTTCCTCCATAGTTTAGCATTGTTCTTGCCTGAACAGCTGATGTTTGTGTTCTTAATAGATATTCATCTGTAATATAGAAACTGTCTTGCATATCTCTTGCTGGATGACCTTCTGGTAAATTTAATCTTTCAAAGCAGAATTCGTCTGTCTCTAGCTCTGGTCCTGATATTACATCATATCCCATTGATACAAATAAATTTTGTATTTCTTCTATTACTCTATTTATAGGATGTTTGCTCCCCCTTGTGATTTTTGTAGCAGGAAGTGTTACATCTATTTTTTCTTTTTCAAGTTTTTTATTTAACTCTTTTTGCTTTAATTCTTTTTCTTTTTCTTCAATTTCTATTACTATTGAATCTCTAATTTCATTTACAATAGCTCCTAGTTTAGGTCTTTCTTCTGGAGATAAACTTCCCATTCCTTTAAGTATTGATGTTAGTTCTCCTTTTTTACCTAAATATTTAACTTTTAAATCGTTTAGACCTTGAGTCATGTCTATTTTTTCAATTTGCTCTTTGGCTTCTTTATAAATCTGTTCTAGTTTCTCTTTCATATTTCATTTCCTTTCTATTTTGTATGTATTTAGGAAATAATTAATAATTAATTATTTTTAATTATGAATCCAATTTTTTTATAATCTCTTCTATTGGTAATGTTTCTTGTTCCCCTGTTGTCATGTTTTTCAAGGTTACTTTATCATTTGCTATTTCATCGTCTCCAATTACTATTGCAAATGGTATGTTTAATTTATCTGCATATTTGAATTTTGCTTTTATTTTCTTGTCTTGTAAATATATTTCTGTGTTTATTTTTGCTTCTCTTAGTTTTGAGGCTATTTCCATACATTTTTCTAGATTATCTGTCATTGGAAGTACTAAAACTTTTGATATTGCAGTTTTTTCCGATTTTATTAGTCCTTCTTTTCTTGCCTGATAGAAAAATCTTGTAAGTCCTATTGATATTCCTACTCCTGGAAGCTTCTTGTCTGTATAATATTCTGCTAAGTTTTCATATCTTCCACCTGAACATACACTTCCTAGTTTTTTGTAATCGTCTAAAAATGTTTCATATACTGTTCCTGTGTAATAATCTAGTCCTCTTGCTATTGTTAAGTCTATTTCAAAATTTTTCTCTGGAACTCCACATACCTTTATTAAGTTTATTACTTGTTCAAGTTCATTTACTCCTGTATTAAATGTCTCTGATTTTATTCCAAGTTCTTTTAATGTTTGTATTTTTTCTAGATTTGTTCCTGATATTTTTATAAAGTTCATTATTGTTTCTATTTCTTTTCCAGCTATTCCTAGTCCTGATAATTCTTCTTGAACTTTTTCTGCTCCAATTTTTTCAATTTTATCTATTATTCTTAATATATCTGTTGATTTGTCTATACTTCCTATTTCATCAAATATTCCATTTAAGATTTTTCTATTGTTTATATGTATTGTAAATTTCTGAAATCCTAATTCTTTAAATGTTGTATATATAATACTTGGTATTTCAGCATCGTGTATAATGCTAAGCTCCCCATCTCCAATTATATCAACATCACATTGATAGAATTCTCGATATCTTCCTGCTTGTGCCTTTTCTCCTCTATATACTTTTCCTATTTGATATCTTTTAAAGGGGAAACTAAGTTCTCCATAATATTCAGATACATATTTTGCAAGTGGAACTGTTAGGTCAAACCTTAATGCCAAGTCATTTTCTCCTTTGTTAAACCTATATATCTGTTTTTCTGTTTCTCCTCCAGCTTTTGCAAGTAAAACTTCTGCATCTTCTATTATAGGAGTATCTAATGGCAAAAATCCAAATCTTTCATATGACTTTTGTATATTCTCCTTTATATCATTAAACACTATCTGCTCATTAGGCAACAACTCCATAAACCCTGGCAATGTTCTTGGTTGTACTTTTTTCATATATATGTTCCTCTTTTCATAATAAATATTTAATATAATAGCACATTTTTCTAATAAATTCAATACGTTTATTAGTTTAAATTGAGGTTTGTAGGGGTGATAAATTTTTATGTGAATTTAAAATTGTAGAGAAATGTAGGGGCGTCCCTACACATGTAATTATAATTTTAAAATATAAAATCATCTCCACAAAC
>CAPZDM010000050.1 GCA_948745425.1 uncultured Clostridia bacterium | reverse complement strand
AGAACATGAGAAAATGTTTAGCGATGAAGGGATAAAAATAAAAGCATTAATTGCAAAAATTTAAAAATAATAATAAAATATATTGAAAAATGTATAAAAATAAAATATAATTAGAACAATTTATGAATGTAATCGAAAATAAGACAATTATCAAAAATATGGAGTCGAAAGGTGGATTTATAATGTTTAATTTTGGAGGTTATGATATTGGCATTGATTTAGGAACAGCAACTGTAATTGGATATGTAAAAGGTAAAGGGATAGTTTTAAGAGAGCCATCAGTTGTTGCTGTTGATAATAATACAAAAGACGTTCTTGCAGTAGGACAAGAAGCTAGAAGGATGTTAGGGAGAACCCCAGGAAGTATTGTAGCAACAAGACCTCTAAAAGATGGTGTTATTTCCAATTATACAGTTACTGAAAAAATGTTAAAAAGCTTTATAACTAAGATTTGTGGAAAAACTGTATTTTCACCAAGAATAATGATTTGTATTCCATCACAAGTTACTGAAGTAGAAAAAAAAGCAGTTATAGATGCAGCAGGACAAGCAGGAGCAAGAAAAGTATATTTAATAGAAGAACCAATAGCAGCGGCTATTGGAGCAGGAATAGATATCTCAAAAGCATGTGGAAATATGATAGTTGATATTGGAGGGGGAACTACTGATGTAGCTGTAATCTCATTAGGAGGATCAGTAGTAAGTACATCTTTAAAAGTTGCAGGAGATAAATTTGATGAAGCTATTATAAAATATGTAAAAAAGAAATTTAATGTAATAATAGGAGAAAGAACAGCAGAAGATTTAAAAATAAATATTGGATGTGTATACCAAGGTGCTCAAGATGCAGAAATGGACATTAGAGGAAGGGATTTATCTTCAGGGTTACCAGTAACAATAACAATTAATTCAAGTGAAATGATGGAGGCATTAATTGAGCCTGCAATGCAAGTTGTTGATGCAGTATGTTCTGTACTAGAAAGAACTCCTCCAGAATTAATTGCTGATATAAGCCAAAAAGGAATCTATATGACAGGTGGAGGATGTTTACTTAGTGGGCTAGATAAACTATTGCAAGAAAAAACAGGAATAAATGTAATGATAGCAGAAGACTCAGTATCATGTGTAGCATTAGGAACAGGAAAAGCACTGGACAATTTAGATGTATTAGATGGAAAGAAAATATTAAGATAAAAAACATATAAGGACACAGTTAATTTAATTGCA
Source organism: uncultured Clostridia bacterium (assembly GCA_948745425.1). Taxonomy (GTDB): domain Bacteria; phylum Bacillota; class Clostridia; order TANB77; family CAG-508; genus CAKPSH01. The sequence continues at coordinate 10,731 of CAPZDM010000050.1, read as the reverse complement.
CTGTGTCCTAAAATGGTATTCAGAAAGGATAATATATGAAAAAAGTTGCTTTTTTTACATTACGGTTGTAAGGTAAACCAATATGAAACAAATGCAATGAAACAGAAATTTATAAATAATGGATATAAAATAGTAAACTTTGAAGAAACAGCAGATATATATATTGTAAATACATGTACTGTAACAAATATGGCAGATAAAAAATCTAGACAAATACTAAGAAGAGCAAAGCAAATTAATCCAAATTCGATATTAGTAATAGTTGGATGCTATGTACAAGTAGGTAAAGAAGAATTAGAAAAAATAGAGGAAATAGACTTAATACTTGGAAATAATGAAAAAAACGAAATTATAAAATATGTAGAAGATTACAAAGAAAAACAAAGCATAGTTTCAGATATTAGTAAACAAAAGGAATATAAAGATTTTGGAGAAACTACATATACAGAAAAAGTACGTGCATTTATAAAAATACAAGATGGATGTAATAATTTTTGTAGTTATTGCATAATTCCATTTGCAAGAGGAAGAGTTAGAAGTAGAAAAATAGAAAATATAGTTAGAGAGATTACAGGTATAGCTCAAAAAGGAATAAAAGAAGTTGTTATTACAGGAATACATATTGCATCTTATGGTATAGACTTTGATGAAAAAATAGGTTTAATAGATTTATTAAAGGAAATAAACACAATAGATGGAATAGAAAGAATAAGATTAGGGTCTTTAGAGCCAAAATTAATAACAGAGAATTTTATCAAAGAACTAAATAAGCTAGAAAAAATATGTGATCAATTTCATATGTCACTGCAAAGTGGATGTGATGAAACATTAAAAAGAATGAATAGAAGGTATACAACTAAAGATTTCAAAGAAAGTGTCCAGATTTTAAGAAAGGCATATCCAAATTCATTGTTAACAGCAGATATAATAGTGGGATTTCCAGGAGAAACAGAAGAAGAATTCAATACTACATATAGATTTTTGAAAGAAATAGGATTTTACAAAATACATACATTTAAATATTCAAAAAGAAAAGGAACAATAGCAGAGAAAATGCCAGATCAGATTTCTAATGAATTACAAGAAGAAAGAAGTAAGAAGATAATTCAATTATCAAACAAAATTCAAAATGAATACAACAATAATTATATAGGAAAAAAAGTACAAGTTTTATTTGAAGAAAAAGAAGGAGAGTACTATAAAGGACATACACCAAATTATATGATGATACAAGTAAAAACAAATGAAAATTTAGAAAATAAAATAAAAACAGTAAATATAGACAAAATAGAGAAAGATAATATTATAGGTAGTATTAATTAATAAATCATTGCTAATTTTATTATACCCCTTGCAAAGAAATTTGTTTTGATGTACAATAATCAAGGTTAATAAAATTTAACAATATTGGGTACAATAAGTACCATATTAAAGGAGGAATTTAAAATGGCAATTAAAGTAGGTATTAATGGTTTTGGAAGAATTGGAAAATTAACTTTCCAAGCAGCTTTAGGTAAAAAGGAGGTTGAAGTTGTAGCAGTTAATGATCCATTCATAACAGCAGACTATATGGCATATATGGTAAAATACGATACAGTTCATGGTAAATTCAATGGAGAAGTAAAAGGAGAAGAAAACACACTAACGATAAATGGAAAAGATATAAAAGTATATAATGAAATGGATCCACATAACATTCCATGGGGAGAACTAGGCGTAGAATATGTATTAGAATGTTCAGGAGTATTTACAACATTAGAAAAAGCACAAGCACATATAGATGCAGGAGCTAAAAGAGTTATAATAAGTGCACCATCAAAAGATGCACCAATGTTTGTTATGGGAGTTAATAATGATAAATATGATTCAAGTATGAATATAATTTCAAATGCTTCTTGTACAACAAACTGTTTAGCACCACTTGCAAAAGTAATAAATGATAACTTTGGAATTAAAGATGGACTTATGACAACAGTTCATGCAACAACAGCCACACAAAAAACAGTTGATGGAGCTTCTAAAAAGGACTGGAGAGGAGGACGTGCAGCAGCAGCAAATATAATACCATCTTCAACAGGAGCAGCAAAAGCAGTGGGAAAAGTAATACCATCATTAAATGGAAAATTAACAGGAATGTCATTTAGAGTACCAACAGTAGACGTTTCAGTAGTGGACTTAACATGTAACTTAGAAAAAGCAGCAACATATGAAGAAATATGTGAAGCAATAAAGAAAGCATCTGAAAACGAAATGAAAGGAATAATAGAATATGTTGATGATTTAGTAGTATCATCAGACTTCATAAACGATGAACACACATCAATATTTGATGCCAAAGCAGGAATACAATTAACAGACACATTTGTTAAATTAGTTGCATGGTATGATAATGAATGGGGATATTCAAATAAATTAGTAGATTTAGCAATATATACATCTAAAAAATAAGATTAAGGGGAAATGGAAATTGGGACGGTTCTCTTTTCCAATTTCAGTTTCTCCTATTTTTTGAAATTTTAAGGAAATTGGAAAAGAGACTCGCCCCAATTTCCATTTCAATTTTGAAGGGAGAGATTTAAATGAATAAAAAAACAGTGAAAGATATAGACGTAAAAGGGAAAAAAGTACTTGTAAGATGTGATTTTAATGTACCACAAGATGAAAACTTAAATATAACAGACAATAGAAGAATAGTAGGAGCATTAGAAACAATAAAATATTTATTAGATAATAATGCAAAAGTTATTTTATGTTCACATTTAGGAAGACCAAAGGGACAAATAAAACCAGAATTTTCACTAGCTCCAGTAGCAAAAGAACTATCAAGATTATTAGGAAAAGAAGTAAAATTAGCAGGAGACATAATAGGAGAAAGTGCAAAAGAATTAGCGAATAATATAAAAGAGGGAGAAGCTATACTACTAGAAAATGTTAGATTTGACAAAAGAGAAGAAGAAAATGATGCAGAATTTTCAAAAGAACTTGCAAGTTTAGCAGAAATATATGTAAATGATGCATTTGGAACAGCACATAGAGCACATGCAAGCACAGCAGGTGTAGCAGCATATTTACCAGCAGTATCAGGATTTTTAATAGAAAAAGAATTAAAATTCTTAGGAAAAGCATTAAATAATCCAAAAAGACCATTTGTAGCAATAATGGGAGGTAAAAAAGTATCAGATAAAATAGAAGTTATAGAAAAACTATTAGAAAAAGTTGATACATTAATGATAGTTGGAGCTATGGAATATACATTCTTTAAAGCACAAGGACATTCAGTAGGAAATTCAATTTGTGAAGAAGATAAATTAGAATTAGCAAATTCACTAATGGAAAAGGCAAAAGAAAAAGGTGTTAAATTCATGTTACCAGTAGATACAAAAGTAGGAAAAGAATTTGATAAAGATACAGAAAGCAAAGTAGTAAAAACAACAGAAATGCCAGAAGGATGGATAGGATTAGATATAGGACCAGAAACAGTAGAACTTTATTCTAAGGAATTAGAAAATGCTGCAACAGTATTATGGAATGGACCTGCTGGACTTTCTGAATTTGAACAGTTCGCTTTTGGTACAAATTCTATAGCTAATAAATTAGCAAGTATAGATGCTGTAACAGTTATTGGTGGAGGGGATTCTGCTGCTGCTGTTGAAAAAGCAGGGGTTGCTGATAAAATGACTCATATTTCAACTGGTGGAGGAGCTTCATTAGAGTATTTGGAGGGGAAATTATTACCAGGCATAGAATGTTTAGACGAGGTTGGGAAATAATTGCCCTCTAACGTTGTTGCTACTCAGGTGATTTCCATTCAACGTACACTAGTACGCCTCATGGAATATCACCTTCGTGCGCCTAGTTAGAGAACAATTATTTTCCAACAGCTAGATAGAAATAGGATATAATTGTTAAAAGATTATATAAACAAGGAGGAAAAATTTATGCGAAAAAAGGTAATTGCAGGAAACTGGAAGATGAATATGCTTCCAAATGAAGCAATAAATTTTATAAATGAATTTGCACCATTAGTAAAAGACACAAACAATGAAGTTATACTTTGTGTTCCATATACAGATTTATTTTATGCATTATTACATGTGCAAGAAACAAATATAAAAATAGGAGCACAAAATATGCATTGGGAAACTACAGGAGCTTATACAGGAGAAATCTCAGCAGAAATGTTAAAGAGCATAAATGTAGACTATGTAATAATAGGTCATTCAGAAAGAAGACAATACTTTAATGAAACAGATGAAACTGTTAACAAAAAGTTAAAAAAAGCTCTATCAGTTGGATTAAAACCAATAGTATGTGTTGGTGAATCATTACAAGAAAAAGAAGAAGGAAAAACAACAAATGTAATAACTACACAAACAAGACTTGCGTTAGAAGGATTAGAGCCAGAAGAAGTAAAAAATACAATAATTGCATATGAACCAATATGGGCTATTGGAACAGGAAAAACAGCAACAGCACAAGATGCAAATGAAAGTATTAAAACAATTAGAAAAGAAATTGAGCAAAACTATGGAAAAAATGTAGCAGAATGTGTTATAATACAATACGGTGGAAGTGTAAAGTCTACAAATGCAAAGGAATTATTTACAACATCAGATATTGATGGGGGACTTGTAGGTGGAGCAAGCTTAAAACCAGAAGAATTTGCAAAAATAGTGAATTTTGACAAAGAGTAAAGTTCAAACAGGAAAGGGGAAAATTCAAAGTGAAGAACAAATTAACAATGCTAATGATATTAGATGGATTTGGTATAAATTCAAAAGAAGAAGGAAATGCAATAAAAAAAGCAAATACACCTAATATTGACAAACTAATGAGCGAATGTCCAACCACACAAATACATACAAGTGGACTAGCAGTTGGACTACCTGAAGGACAAATGGGAAATTCAGAAGTAGGACATACAAACATTGGAGCAGGGAGAGTAGTATATCAAGTATTGACAAGAATAACAAAATCAATTGAAGACGGAGAATTTTTTACAATACCAGAATTCAATGATGCTATTGAAAATTGCAAAAAATATAACTCTAAATTACACATAATGGGATTAGTTTCAGATGGAGGAGTTCATAGTCATAATAGACATCTATATGCTTTATTAGAATATGCAAAAAGAAAAGGACTAGATGATGTATTTATACATTGTTTTATGGATGGACGTGATACACCACCAGCATCAGGAGAAGGTTTTTTAACAGAACTTCAAGAAAAGTTAGAAGAAAAGGAAATTGGAAAAATAGCAACAGTTTCTGGAAGATATTATGCAATGGATAGAGACAAACGTTGGGACAGAGAAAAATTAGCATATGATGCAATGGTAAATGGAATAGGACCAAAAGCAATATCACCAATATCAGCAATTGAGGAATCTTATCAAAAAGAAATATTTGATGAATTTGTTGTACCTACAGTAATATGTAATAATAATGAAGAACCAATAGCTACAATAGGAGAACATGATTCTGTAATATTTTTTAACTTTAGACCAGACAGAGCAAGACAAATCACAAGAACATTAGTAGATAACGAATTTAAAGAATTTGAAACAAAAAAATTAGACTTATATTTCGTAACATTTACACAATATGATGAAACATTACCAAATGTTAATGTTGCATTTAAGCCAATTGCATTACAAAATACATTTGGAGAATATATAAGCAAATTAGGATATAAACAATTAAGAATTGCAGAAACAGAAAAATATGCACATGTTACGTTTTTCTTTAATGGTGGAGAAGAAAAGGTATATGAAGGCGAAGATAGAATTTTGGTAAATTCGCCAAAAGTTGCAACATATGATTTACAACCAGAAATGAGTGCTTATGAAGTAACAGACAAAGTAATCCAAGCAATAAATGAAGACAAATATGATAGTATAATATTAAACTTTGCAAATTCAGATATGGTTGGACATACAGGAAATTTAGAAGCAGCAATAAAAGCTGTTGAAACATTAGATGAATGTGTTCAAAAAATAGTTGATGTTGTTAAAGAAAAAGAAGGAGTATTATTAATCACAGCAGACCATGGAAATTCAGAACAAATGGTGGACTATGAAACAGGAGAACCATTCACATCGCATACAACAAATCCAGTTCCATTAATATTAGTAGGAAAAGAAAATGTGGTTTTAAAAGAAGGAAAATTAGCAGATTTAGCTCCAACAATGCTAGATATAATGGGACTAGAGAAACCAAAAGAAATGACAGGAGAGAGCATTATTATAAAATAGGAGTTTTATATGAGTGTTGAAAATGATATAAAAAGTCTGCATAAAGAAATTCAAAAGAATATAATTGTAATGTTACCAGAAAAATATAAAAAGGTATGTCTATATGCATCAGTATTAGATGGAAACGAAGAACAAAATGGAGAAATGTTTTTTTACTATTTTCCAAGTGGAATAATTAAAAGAAATCCAATTAATGTATATGAGATTCCTAAAATATTTGATTTTGAAGAAGAACAATATGCAAAATTAGAAAAAACATTATATGAATCAATAAAAAAATTAAAAAGGTATTGTGTAAATGTTGAACAAAATCCTTGGTCAAATTTAACAATAATAATGGAAGGAACTAAATATTTTGTAGAATATAATTATGATGATTTATTAAATTCAGAATTTGATAATTATAGCAGACATATCATTTGGAGATACAAATATTTAGATGTACCAATAGAAAGTTATACAAAAAGTGAGAAAGAAATAATATATAGGTATTTTGAAAGTTATGAATATAGAACTTCTAATACACTTGTATATGAAGAAAATATATATGAAAAACCAATAACTAAAAATAAAATAACAATATATGATAGTGTAGAAAGTCATGATGATTATATAAAGAAAACAAGTATGTTAGAATCTAATAATACTAAAAATCAGTTAGTTGCAGTAGAAGATAGTAAAGAAAATGACGAGAATATTTATATAAATAAACATAAAGTATTACAAATACAAAATCCTATTAAAAATCAACTATTAAATAAATTTATAATAGATGATAATAAAGAAAACAATAACATAAATGTAGCAAAATTTATAGAACAGAATAAAAATAATGGTGTAAAAAATCAGCTTTTAAATAGATTAGCAATTAATGATAATAATGTAACAAACAGTACCATTACATCACAGATAATTGAGCAAGAAAAAAATAATGGTGCTAAAAATCAGCTTTTAAATTTTTAATATATATAATATAAAAAAGAAAGGAAGATTAAACATGAAAGATTTTTTAGGAATTGAGGAAGTAAAAGCATTGGAGGTAATAGACTCTAGAGGAAATCCAACAGTTCAAGTAGAAGTTGTTACAGAAGGAGGTTTTTCAGGAGTAGCAATGGTTCCATCAGGAGCTTCAACAGGAAGTTTTGAGGCAGTTGAATTGAGAGATGGAGACAAATCAAGATACTTAGGAAAAGGTGTTTTAAAAGCAGTAGAAAATGTTAATAAAATTATAGCAAAAGAAATAGAAGGAATGAATGTTTATGATCAAGTTGCACTTGATAAAAAATTAATTGAAATCGATGGAACAGAAAATAAGGCAAAATTAGGAGCAAATGCAACACTTGGTGTATCTTTAGCAGTAGCAAAAGCAGCAGCAGCATCTTTAGGAATGAGCCTATACAGATATATTGGAGGAACAAATGCAAAACAATTACCAGTTCCAATGATGAACATTATGAATGGAGGAAAACATGCTGATAGTACATTAAGTGTACAAGAATTTATGATAATGCCAGTAGGAGCTAAATCTTTTTCAGAATGTATGAGAATGGGAGTAGAAGTATATCATAATTTAAAGAAAGTTTTAAAATCAAAAGGATTAGCAACAGCAGTAGGAGATGAAGGGGGATTTGCACCAAACGTAAAAGATGAAAAAGAAGCTATTGAAACAATACTAGAAGCAATTAAACAAGCTGGATATGAACCAGGAAAAGACGTTTGTTTAGCTTTAGATTTAGCTGCAACAGAAATGTATGACGAAGCTAAAAAGATAGGAAAAGATGGATATTATTTCTGGAAAATAGACAAATTCTTAAGCAAAGAAGAAATGGTAGACTTTGTTGTAGACTTAGCAAACAATTATCCAATAGTATCAATTGAAGATGGATTAGCAGAAGAAGATTGGGAATCTTGGAAAATATTAACAGATAAAATAGGAAATAAAGTTCAAATAGTAGGAGACGACCTATTTGTTACAAACATTAAGAGACTACAAAAAGGAATAGACAATAAAACTGCAAACAGTATATTAATAAAATTAAATCAAATTGGAACATTAACAGAAACATTAGACGCTATTGAATTAGCAAAAAGAAATGGATACACAGCAGTAGTATCACACAGAAGTGGTGAAACAGAAGACACAACACTTGCAGATGTAGCAGTAGCAACAAATGCAGGACAAATCAAAACTGGAGCACCATGTAGAACAGATAGAGTAGCAAAATACAACAGATTATTAAATATTGAAGCAGAACTAGGAGATGTAGCAATATTCAGTTCAAAAGAATTAATGAAATAGAATAAATTATTTTTTCGGGCACGGTGCACCGTGCCCCTACTATTAACTATTAATTATTCACTATTCATTATTTTATACTGGGGTATCGCCAAGTGGTAAGGCATCGGACTCTGACTCTTATAGGTTTGAAATAACCTTAAAATTATAAAATAGTTGAAATATAATGATTAGATGTTTTTTAGAAAGCTAAATTTTTAAAATCATCTAACCAAATATCTAACCAATTAAATATTTTAAAAAATACTGGGGTATAGCCAAGTGGTAAGGCAGACGGCTCTGACCCGTCGATGCGTAAGTTCGAATCTTACTACCCCAACCAGTAACTAAGTATCTGTAAATGTTAAAGTATTTGAAAGAACATTTGCAGATTTATTTTTTGTATCTTTTTCTAAATGAGCATAAATATTTGCAGTGGTAGAATAGGTAGAATGACCAAGCCAATCTTGAATTTCTTTCATAGGTATTCCTTTAGCAAGTAAAAGACTTGCACAAGAATGCCTTAAATCATGAAATCTAATTTTTCTTAAAACATCTTTATTATTATTCATAATTAAAGTGAAATGGTCTGTTACATATTCTGGTCTAAATAACTTACCCATAGAATCAACACAGATATAATCTAAATATTTTTTATTATAACTATTTCCACATAATTTTTTATTTTCATCAATTTGTTTTTTATGCTCCTGTAAAAGAACAATAATATCATTAACTAATGGTAAAGTTCTGTAACTAGATTGATTTTTAGTTTTATCTTTTAAGAGTATAACTCTTTTATTATCTTTTCTAGTTTCAATAGCTTTGTGTTTAATGGTAATTGTTTTATCTTCAAAATTGAAAGCTTCCCATTTTAAACCTAAAACTTCACTTCTTCTTAATCCATAAAAACTCGCAAGATAAATAACTATTTTTAATGGATCATCTTTAATCAATGTAAAGAGTGCGTTAAGTTCTGTTTGAGAATAAAAACTTCCTATAAATTGTTCCTTTTTAGGTCGTTCCACTCTATCAGCAGGGTTACTTAATATCAAATCTAGTTTTAAAGCAGTTTGCAATGCTTTTCTTATAACATTATGATAATGTAATACTGTATTCCCTGTTAATTCTTTAGAATAAAGGAAAGTATAAAACTTCTGAATTTCTACAGGTTTTAAATCATTTAGTAAAATCTTTTTATCTTCAAAATAATCACAAATTTTATTTACAATTACTTTATAAGAATCATAGGTGTTTTCTTCAATAGTATTTTTGACAGATAATAACCATTCTTTTAAATATGTTGTAAATAGTTTGTCATCTGTTTTTGAAGTAGAACAACTCATACTTTCTTTAAAATCTGCAAGTATTTCTTGCATTTTTTGATTTGCTAAGCGTTTATTATTACCTTTTTCAGAAAGTCCTGTTGAAACCCATTTTTGTTTTCTTTTACCATTAATATCTTTATAATTTAAAACAACTTGATAAATATTATTTTTTATTTGTAGGCTTGCTGTTATATTCATTAAAACTCCTTTCTTTTCTCATAACAGACTAGATTTAACCTACTATTGATATTTGATATAATACCATGTTTATAACTTTTAATCTAGTCTATATTTCATTTTGTTTAGTTAAATAAGCTATTACATTAGCTTTTGGTATTTTGTATTCTCTACCTACTTTAATAGCATTAATGCTATTTTGTTTTACTAGCCTGTAAGCAAGAGTGATGCCAATACCTAACATATCTTTTAATTGATTAATAGTTACTACATCTGGATATGTAGTAAACATTAATTGATAATTTTCTTTAATAGTACCCATATTGTAAGTCCTCCTGCCTTTAAATTTACAATAAAAAAGATCTATTAAGTAATCTTAATAAAGTCTGTTAATAACTATAAACATATCTATTTTTATATTTTTGTGTTGGTACTTTGATATTCATATTTATTGATTTTGGAATATCAGACCCAACTTTCAATTTTCTATCTATAACTAAATTTCCTTTGCTGTTAGTGTGATATATGCTAGACCATTTTGCTAAAGTATAATCTGACATAGCATTGTTATTATAAGATAATTCCATTGAATCTTGTTTTTGCTGTGCTAACATTTGCTCATAAGTATTGTCATCTTTTCTTGGTCTATCATAAGTTTTAAAATATTCTTGTAAATAAACTTTTCTATTTTCAGC
>CAPZDM010000049.1 GCA_948745425.1 uncultured Clostridia bacterium | reverse complement strand
TAGAGCTTAAAAATATTGAAATCTATGGGATTCCCCAGCGAAAAAAACTCATACATATAGATTTTAACATTTGACAAAGATAAAAAATGAATGTATAATAAAGATAGAAAATGAGAGCCACAGAAATGTGTGCTACCATATAAATATGATGAACACCACATAGCTTGGCGAAGCGTAATGTGGTGCTTTTATTATTTGCTCAAAATTACTACTAATGCAATAATCAAGGCAAATGCTATAATAGTCATTCCTACTAAACCGTAGAAAAGTAAGTATATTATCATTAACATAGCTTGTTCTACCATATAGCACCACCTCCATTCTCACAGTTAAAACCGTGTATGTAAAGTGGTAGCACCCATACTGCTTATTCTCATTTTCTATTGTTTATAACTATATAATATTATTTAATAAAATACAAGCGAACAAAACAAATTTTTGAGAAATAATGTAAATATGCTTTTTTGTGTGCCATGTAATTATTGATTTCCCAACATTTTTTAAAAATTCCTATAAGAACACTCGCACCATAAAAAGACTAGCGAAGCTAGTCTTAAAATGTTTATAAGAAATAGAGTGAAAATATTAAAATAGGAGATTAGAAAAATGAATAATGAAGAATTGCAAAATGAGATAATAAAAATTAAGGAGAGAAATAAAAAAGTTGAATTAGATAAAAAATGGGAAACTAGCTGGACTAGAAAAATATGCATATGTATTTTAACTTACATAGTAGTTATTATATATTCGTTTATAGTAAGAAATTATGATAATATACTTTTAAGTTCATTAGTTCCAGTAATTGGTTTTACATTGTCAACATTATCTTTAAAATTAGTAAGAAATGTTTGGGAGAAAAATATTAACAAATAATAAAAACTTGTATATTGGAGGAATTGAATGTTTGAATTAAAGAACTTCGATAATTGGGTAGAAGATATTGAATCTGGAAAGTTTGGTAGTGGTGCAAGTGAAAAAATATGGCTTGTTAATCCACAAACAAAAGAAAAAGGAATTTTTAAATTTCCAAAAGTAAAAGACAAAGAAAAAGGAATAATAACAGGAGAATACTGGGCTGAGAAACTAGCCACTGAAATTGGGAAGTTGATAGATGTAGAATGTGCTAGAGTTGATATAGGTACATATAAAGGAAGAATTGGCTCAATGAGTTATAACATCATTAAAGAAAACGAAACATTAAACGAAGGGGTAACTTATATACAGGATAAGTATCCTCTTTACAACAAGAAAAAATTAATAGATGAATATATGGAAAAAAATAAAAAGTTAATAGATAAAGCTGTAGATATTATGAAACAAGTAAATGATCCAAAGCATTCTTTATCTCATATGGAAATTGTTGTAAAATATACAATAGAGATTTTAAGGCATGAAGAAAAGGCTAATAAAGAGGTTTGTATTATTTCAGCATATTGGCATGATGTAGATAGAAGTATACAAAAAAAAAGACCATGCATTACTAAGTGCTAATATGTTAAAAGAAGAAATGACAAAATTGCAATATGATGATGAAATTATAGAACAATGCTATCTAGCAATTTATAAACATAGTTGGTATGATATGCCAGAAACTTTAGAGGGAATAATAGTAAGAGATGCAGATAAAATAGATTTTATTGGAGTTGGTCGTTGAAAACAGTTTTTTAAATAGTAAGAGGCACATCGCAAATATAGTGATGTGCCTTGAAACTTAACTTGTTTTATAGAATATACTTCTTTTAGTCTTCTTCTACATCTTTAAAAATCTTGTCATCAAAAAATTCATGTAATTCAATACCTAAACCTTCACAAATATGCAGTATAGTAGCTAGTTTAGGACTATCACTCTTTCCATTTATAAAACTACTCAAAGTGGAATATGATATTCCAGCTTTTAAAGATAGACCGTGTAAAGTGATATTTTTAGTGTTTATCAAATTTAGAATCCTTTTTCTAACGGCTTCAGATAATTGCATAATACCCCTCTTTTCTACTAGACAAAGTATAGCAAAATAAGAAAGATAACATTGGCGAAGAATCGTCAACATTTACTTGACTACTTATTTTATTAGGAATATAATATTAACGAAAAATCGTTAATGGGGAGGTACTAATGTGATTCGAATTAAAGATATTGAAGAGCATATTGAAGATACAATGCTAGAAGTGATATTTAAAGAAAGAGAAGAAGAGATATATATGAGAACTAAAAAAGATAAAGAGGAAATTTTAAAAATATCAGAGAGGTATCCTGTTGATTATGAAAGGCTTGTAAGGATTATAAAAAATGTACCACCACATTTTAATAATATAAGGGAAGATATACTAAGTAAGTTAGATGATTATTGTATGAGGCAAAATTTAATAATAGCTTATGATAATGAGAAATTTTATAAAACACGGATTTTGTGATGGAGTTAGAACTGTAATAGAAAATCTAAAAAAATAGAATAAATCAAATGAAATAGACTAAAAGGATTATAGTTCAGAGAAATGTAACTAATCTTCTTCAACATCTGTAAAAAGTATATCAGTAAAAAATTCATTTAATTCAATACCAAAACCTTCACAAATATGTAGTAAAGTAACCAATTTAGGACTCTGGCTTTTTCCGTTTATAAAACTATTTAATGTAGAATATGGAATTCCAGCTTTTAGAGATAGTGCATGTAAATTCATATTTCTAGCATTTGCTAAATTTATAATTCTTTTTTTAACAGCTTCAGATAATTGCATAACATCCCTCTTTTCTACTCGACAAAGTATAGCAAAATTAAAAAGATAACATTGACGAAGAATCGTCTATATGTATAAATTAATTTCCACATTTAAGGACTTTTATTCATATTACCGATACTAAAATCGAAAAAAGTTGCAAATTATGTTAATTTGTGGTATAATAAAGACAGTTCTATTAAAAAATAAATGCAAAACGGAGGAAGAATGAAATGAAGAAAATATTAACTACCATAGTGTGTGCAATGATTTCATTTGCTATAGCATATACAATGGACTATCATGCAAAAGATTTAACAGAGCTAAACATAGTAATTGAATTCGTGATTACTAGTTTGGTATACACAATTATCGTGTCTATGTTATGGTTTTCTGTTATGGCAAATAAAGAAAATCAATTTCATTTGTAAGTATCCTGTGAAGAACCCTTTTAAGGGTTCTTCACACTTTTTTGTTGTATAGGAGAAATCGATTATGTTGTTGTAGGGTCGCCCTTTGGGCGTCCGAGTGGCGAAGCCACTTTTGTTCCTGTACAGGATCTATTATAAATTTTCGAAAGAATTGACCAAATAGTAATTTATTGTAGAAAAAAACTAAATCTTGTTGTATAATCTAAGTAATAAGAAACACAAATTAAAGGAGAATATATGATAATAGGAATAGATATAGATGATACATTAACAGATATAAGAGATGAACTAAAAAAAGCAGCAATAGATTATGCAAAGAAATTAGGTAAAAATATAACTAATCAAGATAAATATGTAGAAAATAAAAATAATGGAAATACTTATCAAGAAATATATGGATTTACATATGAGGAATTAAAATACTTTTTAAAAGTAATACAAGAAGAAATAACCAAAAATGCACAACCAAGAGAAGGGGTAATTAATGCTATAAAGAAACTAAGACAAAAAGGAAATAAAATATATATAATTACAGCAAGAGATAAAGAATTCCATGATGATCCATATATGTTAAGTAAAAATTGGTTAGATAAAAATAATATAGAATATGATAAAATAATAGTAAATGCTAGAGATAAAGCAAAAATTTGTAAAGAAGAAGAAGTAGACATATTTATAGATGATCAGCTAGCAAATTGCATTAAGGTATCTAATGAAGGCATAAAAGTAATTAGGATAACGGAATATAAAGAAAATCATGGAAACATAGTAAATAAATCGAATTGGGAAGATATATATAAATACATAGAAGAAAGTGAGTAACATATGAAAAAGATAAAAAGTGAAAATAAAATATTAATTATGTTAGCATTTTTTAGTATGTCAATAGGTCTATGGGAGAATTTTAGGCAACTTTGGCTACAAGATAATAATTTTGCAGTAATAGACATTAGCAATATAATTAGTATTGGAACACTAATAAGTGTAATAGGCATATTTTTTATAGGAAAATACATTAAATTGCAAAAATTAAAGAATTTTGTAATATTTGCATTAATTCTAAAATTTGTAAACACATTAGTTCTATTATATTTAAACAAAACAGGTAATTATATATTAATAAATATTTCAATAATAATTGATATATTAGTAGGATATTTAATTACCACAAGTATATATCCATTAATAACAACAATTATAAAGAACAATACAATGTATAGTAAAAGAAAACTTACAGAATATTTATTTAGGGATATAGGTATTTTAGTTGGAGGAGTATTAATTGGAAAGAATATAATAGGAATATTAGTAAACTACAATGTATGCCTATGTATTTCTGCTATATTTTTAGCAATTTCAATAATATCCATATTTAACATTAAAATAGGAGAAACAAATGAAATAAAGAAAAAAACAAAAATTCCACTATTTAAATATATATTAAAAGATAAATTGCAAATAACATATATGATTTATACTTTTGTAGGAGCAACAGCATATTCAACAGCTTTAGGTCTAAAAATGCTAACATTTACAAATTATTTTGGATTCACAGATAGTGGAGCTACAAATTATTTATTAGTAATAGGGTTAATAGCAGATGGAATAGGAATATTAGCATTAAAATACTTAACACCTAAAAATGATTATATTACAATTACTATTAAATTTGGTATAAGACTTATGTTTTATATAATAGCATTCTTATCAAATAATGTAATAATAATATTAATTGCTACAACATGGTCTATCTTAATTTCAACAGCGTATGAAAATATTTGTGATGGATATTATATTAATGCTGTTAGTAATGAATATTAATTAGAATATACAAATTTTAGATATGTTGTAAAATATTTAGGGGATGCAACAGGTATATTCTTATGTGGATTAATGTATAAAATGGGACTTAAATACATGTTTGGATTATCTGCAGTATTTTTGATATATCAAGTATTTATATCATACTATTTAATTTATCTAAGGACGAACAATAAACTAAATTTAAAAAATAATGAAAAGCAAATAGAGAAATCATAGAATTATATATAAAAGTTGAAAATGCAACCTAAAATTAACAAAAAACAACCTAAAATTGGTAGAATGCAACCAGTAGATAATGTACAATTTATACAAGAAGGGAGGAATGTAATATGAAATTATCAAACAATTTAAAAAATATTAGAAAAGAAAACAATTTATCACAAGAGCAACTTGCAGAAAAATTAGGAGTATCAAGACAGGCAGTTTCAAAATGGGAATCAGGGCAAAGTTATCCAGAGATGGATAAAGTATTATTGATATGTAAATTATTTAACTATAATATTGATGAACTCATGAATGAAAATGTAAAAGAGGTAAATGAGACAAAACAATCAAAAGTAAATATCAATAAATATGTAGAAGACTTCTTCGAATTTATTACAAAAACAGTAAATATGCTAAGTGCCATGAAATTTAAACAAAGAATGAAATGTTTAATAGAACAAATAATAGTTAGTATATTTTTAGCTATAATATTTGCAATTATTGAAGCCATAGGTATATCAGTATTAGAATTAATGTTTAGGGGACTAGGATTAAATATATATTATGTTATAAGAAATATTTGCGAAGCAATTTATCTTACTTTAGCATTATTTGTTGGAATAACAATTCTCTTACATATATTCAAGATACGTTATCTAGACTATTATGAAATTGTAAGAGAAGATGATATTAATACTGAAAGGCAAGAGACATCTGATAATCAAAAAAACATCTTAGCAGAAAATGTAAAAGAAGAAGATGATGAAAATAAAATATTACAAAATAGGAAAAAAGAAAAAATTGTTATAAGAGACCCAAGACACTCAATATCTAAATTTTTAATAGGAATAATAAGAGCTGTATTATTCTGTATAAAAGTCATAGTAGCTTTTATATCAATATACTTTATATTTACATTTATATGTTTAGTTGCTTTATTAATATTAAGTTTTCTATTTATAGGAACAGGACTAGTATTTTTGGGAAGTTTATTTGGTATAATTTCAGCTATAATAATTAATTTTATAATTCTAAAATTATGTTATAACTTTATTATAAGTAAAAAAACTCAAAAATCAAAAATGGCAATTCTATTTTTAACATCATTAGTGCTAGCAGGAATAAGTATAGGACTAATATGTATTGGAATCACAGGATTTAATTATATAGAGAATCCAGAAGAAAACAGTGAAGTAGAAGAGGTATATAATGTAGAGATGTCAGATAACTTATGTATGAGAAATTATTGGAGAGATATACAATATATAGAAACAGACTCTAATGAAGTTAAAATTGTAGTCAAACATTCTAAATATTATAATGTTGATATACTTGAGGACAGAGGAACTGTTCATTTTTATATGAAAGAAAAAACAAGAGTGATGGAAGAAATAAGACAAATTATTAAAGATATAAATAATAAAGAAATAAAGAATTATTCTAACCACAAAGTATATGTATATACATCAAAAGATAATATTGAAAAAATTAACCGAAATAAATCAGGAGCGATATCAATTACAGAATTAATAGAAGAGTAAGTAGTAAGACACCCTTTTAAAATTAATGTATTATAAATAAAACATGTAATCAAATCTATAACATCTAGAAATGATTACATGTTTTAAATTATTCAAAGCCATATGGCTTTAGAAGGGCAAAATTAGCACACACTCGGATTTATAAGTTACAAAATTTTAAGAACTCTTTTCGAGCTCAAAAGCAAATAATTACTGTAAAGAAGTCTCAGACAAATTTTTATTAGAACTTTCACTTGAATTCTTAGTTGAAGTTCCGTCTGAGTTTTAATTGAGTAATTTTTTTGCAGGAATCACAAAGGTAACAAGATACTTGTTAGCTTTTTCTGTAGGTTCAATTGAAGAGGGTTTAGTTTTAATTATTTTTATGAAGTTTTTAATATCAGTCTTAAACATTTCCCCTGATATTTCTACAGTATCAGCATGATGCTGTAATATAGATTCTTTTGTATCTTCAATTATCTCTTCAATAAAATAAGAACGTGATTCATAGCTATGATTTCTCTCAAAAAAATTAATTGATATATAAAGTTTGCAAAAAATTTTCATATAAGCCTCCAATTAATAGAGTGTGTGCTTTTCTTGCTTTCAACTGGTAGAGAAATCTCATACACAGTAATTAAATTATGCAACATTATGTTAAATAATACAAGTAATAAAGAAACAAAACCCCTTTATTTTTTAATTCTTTTATAGTAAAATAATGTAGAAATAGAGCATACACAGAAAATATAAGAATAGATTAATAAGGGGGATATATATGTTAAAAAGAACAGAAACAAGACCTATATATGTAGGTGGATTACAAATAGGAGGACAAGAAAAAGTAGTTATACAATCTATGACAAACACAAAAACGAAAGATATAGAATCAACTGTAAAACAAATATTAGAACTAGAAAAAGTAGGATGTGAAATAATAAGAGTAGCATGTTTAGATATAGAGGATGCAAAAGCAATAAAAGGAATTAAAGAACACATACATATACCAATAGTATCAGATATTCACTTTGACTATAAAATAGCTTTACAAGCAATAGAAAGTGGAGTTGATAAGGTAAGAATAAATCCAGGAAACATTGGAAGCAAAGATAAGGTAAAACAAGTTGTAGAAGCTTGTAGAAAACATAATATTCCTATTAGAATTGGAGTAAACTCAGGTTCTTTAGAAAAAGACTTATTAGAAAAATATGGAGGAAAACCAACAGCAAAAGCAATGGTTGAAAGTGCCAAAAGGCATATTGATATCTTAGAAGAATTAGAATTTTATGATATAGCAATTTCTTTAAAAGCATCAAATTTAGACTTATGTATAGAAGCCTATGAAGAAGCAAGTAAAACCTTTAAATATCCATTACATTTAGGGATTACAGAAGCAGGAACAGCATTTAGTGGAACTATAAAATCTAGTATAGGACTAGGGGTTATGTTAAGGCAGGGATTTGGAGATACCATAAGAGTATCATTATCAGATAATCCCATTGAAGAAATAAAAGTCGCAAAAGAAATATTAAAAGACTGTGGTTTATATAAAAAATGTCCAACATTAGTCTCATGTCCAACATGTGGAAGAACACAAATAGATTTAATATCAATTGCAAAAGAAATAGAAGAATTTTTACAAACTATTGAAAGCGACATAACAGTTGCAGTAATGGGATGTGCAGTAAATGGACCAGGAGAGGCAAGAGAAGCAGACATAGGAATTGCAGGAGGAATAGAAGAAGGGGTACTCTTTAAAAAAGGTAAAATCATAAAAAAGGTAAAGCAAGACGAAATTGTAAATGTATTAAAAGAGGAAATTTTGAAATTAAATTGATTATTATATCTTCCCCATTTTTCTATTAGGTGCACTTGCAAAATAAAAAGAAATGTGATAAAAAAGATATATAAAAAGGGGGAGCAACAAATGCAAAAATTCAATTATCATTCACATACATATAGATGTAAACATGCAGATTTAGATGTAAAAGATGAGGAATACATACAAGAATATATAAAAATGGGATTTAAAAAAGTAGCCATTACAGACCATTGCCCAGAAAAAAACATAATAGATAAAAGAGAAGATATGAGAATGGATTATTCCGAAAAAGAAGAATATTTAAACAGTATAGGGAAATTAAAAGAAAAATATGCAGACAAAATACAAATAGAAACAGGTTTTGAAGTCGAATATTTACCAGGAGAAGAAGAAAACATTAAAGAATTAAAACAAGAAACAGATAAAATCATGTTAGGTCAACATTTTATATATGATGATAATAAAGAACTAAAAAGATTTGGAAAACATAATTTTACAGATGACGAATTGATAAGATATGCACAATATATAGAAGAAGCTATCAAACTAAATATTCCAGATGTAATAGCACATCCAGATGTATATATGCATAAAAGAAAAGATTTTGGAGAAATAGAGGCTAAAGTTGCAAATATGATTTGTAAATCAGCTGAAAAATACAAAATTCCATTAGAAATAAACTTAGCTAAAGTTTTTAACGAAACATATTATGAAAATAAAAAGATAAATAATGAACCAATAGAAGAACAAAAAAGGAAATTATCAAATGTAGTATACCCTCGTAGAGAATTCTGGGAAATTGCTAAGGATTATGATATAAAAGTATTATATGGGATAGATGTTCATCATAAGGGACAAATATCAAAATACAAAGAATTAATAGAATTAGCAAATGAAATAATAGGAAAAGAAACAATAAATAAATTGAATTTTATAGAATAATAGCAAAATACCTCATATTAAACGAGGTATTTTATTATTGTTGTAGGGGCACCGTTTGTGGGAATACCCGTTAGATATGACACCACTATGCCCTATTAATTTTATTTATTAGCATATTTTTGTTTAAGAGTATCGATTTTTTGTTGTTCTACAGTCTCTGTTTTATACCAACCCTTTTCAGCCATTAAATTATATAGCTTATTTTGGATATCTAAAGACTCATTTAATGCATCTTTAAAAGCTGAGTGGACCTCAGCTGTAGTAGACTCTATTGTACCATGAAGGTATAAATCACAAACACCTTTAATGATTAATAATTCTTTTTCCATTAAATCTTTATCTTCCATAACTTCCTCCTATAATAAATTTAAAAATTTGTTAAATAATTCAGTATGTTTTTGTTCTAACTCTTTTATATAAGAAGAAAGAGTTGGATCTGTAAGCTGAGTAGAGGTTTTTGTACTACATGTTTTCATAAAACACTCATGACCTAAAGCATCCTCAACATATAAAAGTTCTTTACTAGTCATAATAATAATCACCACCTACAATCATTATGCACATAAAAATAAGCATTTATACAAAAATTAGTCCATTTTAATAAAGTATTTTAACATTCAAAGTAATAAGGGATTATAAAGAAGTAGGGGTGGACGAAATGAGAGAAAGTATAAAAATAAAAAAATTTATTTTATTATTTTATACTTTTACGAATGAGTCATGGAAAATTTGCGAAGCAAATTTTACTGAGTGCTCGTCCGATTTTTTAATTACTACTAACCAAATTTGAACGATAGGAATTAACAATAAACTGATGTACGTCATCAAATTTTATAACAATAGATTTAGTATAATTATCTGTACAAGGAGGATTAAATTCATTAATAATAAGACTTGCATTATACTTTTTCAAAGTATCAAACGTATTCATAAAACCAAAGCCAGTACCACCATTATCAGAATGAGTAGTTACAGGTCTCTTACCAAGATTAGATAAAGTATTAGACTCAAACTCAATACCAGAATCATACACATATAAACTATAATAATTATCTATCAAACCAAGTTTTACAAGAATACTTTTGTTAACATTATCAGAACTATTTATAGCAATTATAGAATTCTTTATAAGGTCAGCAAGCAAAATAGCCAAATCTTCCTTGGAAATAAAAGTATTAATCATATGATATAAATTACCACTTATTTTAAAATCGAAATCTATATTATTCTTTATACACTCACTTTGTAAGAAATTTAACATATCATCTAATTCTTCTATATCAGTTTTAATAAGTGTTGATGTGGCAGAATTATTAAAGTATTTCTTAGAAACATCTTTAATCTTATTACTTATATCTAACTCATCTGCAATTTCAGTATTTAACATTAATTCATTTAATTTATGTTCTAAAAGACGTTGCTTATGGCCAATAGTATGATTAATTTTACCAGCTTTAAGATAATCATCTTCTAAATCTTTAAATTCTTTATTCCTTTTATTAAGTTCTTCCTTTGTTTCGTTCAAATCTTTAACTAATAAATTATGTTTATAATAAAGAGTCAATGACTTTTGAATAGTAATAAACATCATTACACCTAATATAATAAAATTTATAAAAACATTTGAATGAAAGGATAGGGAATAATTACTACCAAGTAAGATAGAGAAAAATAGTACAATAGCACTAATGTTTAAAATTAATAAATCAAAATATTCATTATCTAGATTTTTCTTAAAAAATGCAAATCCATATTTAAATCTTTTTAATCTAAATAATGAAGCGAGTAAAATAAAGTGAATTATATAAATTAAAATAAGACTAATAATATCATTCTGTAATCCACAGATTGCATTTGGTATAAATCCAATGAGAATGGAAATGATATACAA
Source organism: uncultured Clostridia bacterium (assembly GCA_948745425.1). Lineage (GTDB taxonomy): Bacteria > Bacillota > Clostridia > TANB77 > CAG-508 > CAKPSH01. The sequence continues at coordinate 617 of CAPZDM010000049.1, read as the reverse complement.
AATATAATTTATACTAAATGAAGATAAAGTTACTAGTATTGAATAACCTATTCTACAAGAAGTAGTAAAAGAATATAATATACTTAATGAAAGTACAAAAAATATAATACTAGTAAGGTAATAATTTGATTTTAATATTGTATGAAACAATGTAATAATTATTGTTGACGGAATAACAATAATTAACTTTAGACTAAATATTGATTTCATGTTCAAAATTTTAGCAAAAGTATAATAAGTACATAATCCCATAAGAAACATTTTTATAAAATATATAATAAAATTAATATTACTTAAATCAATAATTGTAATTGGATTTTCCAAGATAAATCACCTCATAGAATAAAAATATTATATATTATGTAATGAGTATAATCAAGAATTTATTAATAAAATTACCTATAGAGGTAAAACATTACATAAAAATAAATTAGTTATAAAAGGGTACGTTTTAACGTACCCTCTCGACAAAATCATAAATTAAAAAGTATAATATAATTATGCCCAACGATTAACCCATCTTATAAGTGCTGCCCACCATAAATCCATTTCAAATCACCACCTATTAGCGATAAAATATAAATGTACAAAAAAAGCAAAATAAAAATGTACAGAAA
>CAPZDM010000048.1 GCA_948745425.1 uncultured Clostridia bacterium | reverse complement strand
TTTTCCTATTTCTCTTGTTTACTATGAAACTTTCGCAAAATACCGAAACTTAAATATAAGTTTTTTACAAAGTTTTGGCACTTTAATATGTAGAAATTACACTTTAATTTTGAATATTTTAATTGTTTTTAGAACTTAATGAATATTAGCTATTTTTTGGAAAAGTTAAATACTGAAGTTACATTTGAATTATTTTATTTGTTCATATACATCTTTTAAAATTTCCACTACTGTATCAATATCTTTTTCATTATCAAAATACACTCTATAGTTTAAAGACCACAAGTATTTCTCTGGAACTTTTTCGCCTATTAATAGTTTTTCATTTTTAGGTTCTCTAGTTATTATCAAAATCTTTGATTTATATATATGTACTTCACATATATTTTTGCCCTTTTCATTTCTTATAGCAATATAATTTGGCTTCACTTCTTCATATACTTCACTATAAATACTTTTAAATTCATTAAATAATTTTTCATGAAGTTTTATAAGTTTTTCATTTTTATTAATATAAAATTGTTCAAAATTTAATGTAGTATTCTCAATATCAGCTGCTTCTTCCTCATCTTCTATTTCTTCTTTAGTTGGTTCAACTAATACAAGATTATCTTCTAAATTATTTATCGTTGCTATTGATTTTAATATATTATAGGCTTGCTCTTTTGGCATAGCATAGAACTCTCTTTTTCTTTCTTTTCCATTTATATTTTCTACACTCCTTAATTCAGGATTTAATCCATCTATTAATTCATGTACTTTTTTATCAGAAAGTCTATTTTCAACTTTATAATATGCATACAATCTAAACGCAAATGGTATGCATTCACTCCTATTTAATTCTTCAAGTCTTTTATTAACATTATTTGAATACCCAATCTTAACATATTTAGGAAAAGATGGGTTAGTTAAAATATAAATTACACCTTTATTATTTTCCATATTATTTTCTTCTTTCAATATCTTATTTTTTCATAATATTCTAAATATCTCAAGTTACATCTTTAAATTAACACTATATGGTAATGACTTAATATATTTCTCCATGAATTCAAAATCTGGTCTATTTTTCTCATTTACAGGTAATTTTATTTTTGTCTCTTTTAATTGTTGCTCTACCGTCCATTTTCTTCCTCCATATGCATACATCTTTGATTCTAATTGAATTATTGGTATTAAAAACATTGCTATATATTCGTTTAATTCATGTTGCACTAAATCTATTGTCACAATTTTTTCACTCGCAAAAAAAGGATTTGATTGATAAAAGCATGCTCCTATACTTCCATCGTATGCTAAAGTTATTAAATTTCCTTCTCTGTTACTTTCTGAAACATAAGTTGTAATTCCATTGTTTTCTCTCGTTGTACTTACATATGGAATATCTCCTTCATTCATATTTTTTATATAAACAGAGTCTCCACGTTGAATATCAAAAATATGCTTATCACCCAATTTAAAATCCTTCCACTCTCTATCAGACAAGTCTATTTTATTATTTATCTTCTTACTTGCATATTCTTTTTCGAATTTTCCTTCATCGATGTTGTCCATATACCAACAAGCTTTATCATATCCTTCATTTAAAAAGTAGTCTGGAATAGTTGTGACATCTGCATTTAATGATTTCATATATTCTTCCATATAATTGTAATCTGGATTTCCATTTTTATCAGCAGGAAGAAATACTTTTGTATTTCTTATTAAATCTTTTGAAAAAGATCTCCCAAATATTGGATATTTGTCCTTTTCCATATTTAATATTGACACTAAAAATAAACCAGTATATTTATTAAACCATGGTGCTCTTAAAATAATAATATGTGGTCCAGCTATAAATGGTCTATCTTGGAAATAAATTGTTGCTGTAGTATCACCTATTGTAATTGCATTTGCTTCTTCTAATCCTTCATACTCTTCATTAGCTATATATCTTGATACACCATTTTTGCTATCAGTTCTAGTTATATATAAAACATAATCATCTGTATCAGAATCCATTAAGTCAGAATTATTATAAGCTTTTGCATTATGAATATCTGGAATTATTTTTGATAATTTGAATTCTTTCCAATTTGATATATCAATCATTATTATTCCTCCATCAAAGCATTTTCGTCCATATATTTAAATAAAGCATATTTTTTTAATGTTTTTTCAAAGTTTTTTTCTGTTAATTTTGAATAATCTGTTTTTATATACGCCTCTGCTAATGCTTCGTCTCCTATTTTTATCTTTTTATTTACAAAAACTTTATCATTTGGTTGTGAGACACCATCTATTTGGTTAATCCATTTTTTCTCTATTGTTCTCCATTTTCCAGCATCCTTTCTTCCATTATGGGGAATTACCTTAAATCCATCATCTAGCCATCTTCCAAAAAATACTGATTTATTCTCATCATGTGGAAAATGTGACTTAAATACCATAATACATGTTGCTGTTCCTACATGGCTATCAAAAAACAATTGACTTGGCATTGTCATACATGCTAATAATGTATGATGTTTTAATATTTCTTTTCTCAACTTAGCCCCACTATTACCTGCACAAGACATAGGGACAATTGCTATACCTATTCCCCCCTTTTTTAAATAATGAAGCATAGAAGCAATAAAGTCTAATTCATCTTGACCTTTTTGAATAACAACATCTGAAGCCGTTTCCTCTGGATAGTTTCTCTCTCTAGCCTTTTTATCATCATTCTTTGCTAATGAATATGGTGGATTTATCATTCCAAAATCAATTTCTCCAAAAGATTCAAGTACTTCATTTAAATGTGCTATTTCTCCATCAACATATGTTTCTCCACTAGTATCAATAGGATTATAAGAATCAGACATTAAGGATGAACAGTTAAATAAATTAGATTTTCCATCTCCATGAAATCTCATATTTGCATATGCAAGAGCATACATACTAGAATCCTTTTCGACTCCAATTAGACTTTGTTTTTGTGCTAGAGCATATGCTTCTTTTTTCTGTTCATTCGTAATTGATCTTGCATTAATATTCTTTCTTATTCTTTCTAATGAAGATATTAAAAATGCTCCAGTTCCACAACAAATATCTACAATTTTTGTATTTTCAGTTAATTTTTCTCCATAGTATTCTGCAATATCACAGAATAGATCCGTAATATGTTTAGGAGTTAATACTATTCCTTTCTCTTTTGCATTTCCTTTTGTAAATCTAAGAAATGTAGTATAAAATTCTCCCATTACATCTATTCCTTTATAGTGTTCTAATACGCAAATAACATTTATATAAAGAGAATATATACATGCTGATAATACAGTATCTCCATATTTAAAATAATTTCCTTGTTGTTTAGGTGCATTTTGTAATTCATCTTTCGATAATAATTGTGAATCATAAAATTTTTTCAATGATGTCCTTTTTCCTTCTGGAATATTATCTATATCAAAGATACCATTAATATAAGATATACTATTTTTTTCTCCTTCACCATATAATGCATGCTTTAGTTTATTAACAGCATTTCTTCCAATAGTATCATTAAACTTTTTAGTTTTACAATTATTAATGTTAACAATATTCTGCTCTACAATTTTAAATAGCTCTGATTCTTTATTTGTAAGTCCTAAAACAATGGCAGAAACAAATCCTGCCTTTAAATTATCTTCTATTCCATTTGCCCTCAAGAAAGAAGCACAAGCCAAAGTGTATTTACGAAGTTCTCTACGAATTCTTTCATGTTCTTCTGCATCTCTATCAAGTACTATACGAATAGTATCCTTATAATCATCTAATGTTGTAAAACATTCTTGGTCACTTCCATCTTCTAAAATGGCAATATCACTTATTTTTCCTCTTTTAGGCCAAATAAATGATGTAATTCTTAAGTTTGATTTTGTTTGTCCTGAAATAGCTGTCGCAACAACATCATATTTATCACAAAAATATGATGCATAATATAAAACTCCATTTATCGCATAATTTTTTGTTTCTTCCTCTGTTCCATACCCTACATTTGCAAAATCTGATATATCCTCTAAAGATGAGTGATAGTTAGTCTTTCCTTTGCATTCTATTATTTGAATAATATCATCATTGCTTTTATACACCACAAAGTCTGGCGTTCCAGATGATCTTTCCATTTGATTTTTAGAAGCCATCTTTAAAGTTTCAGTTATCCAATTATATTCCTTAATTGATTTATAACTATCTTCTTTGAACCAAATAATTCCATTATCCATAGTATCTTGTTCTCCCGGATAATTTTTTAGTTTTTTTAATTTATTAGATATTATTCCCTTTGTTTTCTCTTCGCTCATAACACCCTCCACACTATCAATTGTAAATTAAATTTTATATTCAATTTATTTTATATCACAAAATACGATTTTTAACAACAAAATCCACCTATTTTTTATCATTAAAATATACTGATATAAGTATATGAAACATTCGTTTCTTTTACAATAGTTTTTACAAAATTTCTTTTAAAAATTTTAGGCACATTTCTTCAGCAAGTCTAACTCCTATTTCATGAGCAATCTCTGGAGTAACTTCTCCTTCGTTAAAAGATTGATAACCCTATTTCTAGTATTAAGTGATATATTAAGTGAAACGTAAAAAAACACACTTGCTAAAATGTAGCAAGTGCTTTGTTTTTCTTGGTTGCGAGGGTAAGACTCGAACTTACGACCTCAGGGTTATGAGCCCTGCGAGCTGCCAACTGCTCCACCTCGCGATGTACACAACTATTTTATTATACATTCTTTTTAGTTAAATGTCAATACTTTTACTGTTTTTTTTGCTTTTTTGTGTTCCTCTATATATATTATATGCAATTTTTTGTAAAATATTTCAATTTTGTTAGTGTATTTTTCTTTGAAGGACGGGCGATTGCTAATCGCCCCTACATTCGATTTTTTATATACTGAAAAAGGCATAGGTCTCCCCTATGCCCTTCTTGTCTCTAAATTCTAACCTCTATTCTAATAATTCTCTGCTTTTATTTCAAAGAATGCTTGTGGATGTGCACATACTGGGCATACTGCTGGCGCTTCTTTTCCTATGCATATATGTCCACAGTTTCTACATTTCCATATTTTGTCTCCATCCCTTGAGAATACTAATCCATTTTCAACATTATCTAGTAATTTTAAATATCTTTCTTCATGCTCTTTTTCTATTTTACCTACAGCTTCAAATAAGTATGCAATTTTATCAAATCCTTCTTCTTTTGCTGTCTTTGCAAATCCTGCATACATATCTGTCCATTCATAATTTTCTCCTTCTGCTGCTACTTTTAAGTTTTCTTTAGTTGGTGGAATTTCTCCTCCATTTAATAATTTAAACCAAAGTTTTGCATGTTCCTTTTCATTTTCTGCTGTCTCTAAAAATATAGCTGCTATTTGTTCATATCCTTCTTTTTTAGCTTTACTTGCAAAATAAGTATATTTTGTTCTTGCTTGTGATTCTCCTGCAAAGGCTGCTAACAAATTCATTTCTGTTTTTGATCCTTTTAATTCCATTTTTATACCTCCATATTTATTTTTCAATTATTATATCATTTTTTTCAATAAATGCAATATTTATAATAATTTATTTTATATAATTGTTGGTAAAATTTACGAATACCATTTATTTTTGGTGAATGATTGTCTAAATATATTCTCACTATTTTTATTAATATTCATATTATATAATGTAAGGAGGAATATTTATGTGTAAAGAAAAAGTCAATATTTGTTCATGTAAATTATTTAATATTCTATCAAGTCTATTAGTAGCAATTGGAATAGCTTCTGTTTTCTATATTGGTCTTGTAACTACAGTGTCAGTATTAATATATATTACTTTAATTTTAGGTATTCTTGGGCTTATTGGTTTAATCGCTATAATCTTTGGTACACCAAAGTATATTTGCGATTGTATTAATACAACTACTCTTGCTGCTAGTTCTATTGCTGCTATAATTACTAGTGCATTTGCTTTAGCTATTACTAGTTTGGCTACCTTTAGTATTCCTGTTACAATTTTAATAGGTATTGTAGCATTCTTTTTGGTGTCGCTTGTTATTAGTATTATAGAATTATTAATTTGCATTTTCTGTAATAAAAAAAATTGTTATTATGAAGATTAGTTTTTAATTATAGGGCACAATGAAAATTGTGCCCATTTGATTTATACTAACACTTTTTTGGTTTTTACATAATTTATTATATGGGGATTTTAATTTTTAAGAGTTATATCTCTTTTTATAATCAAAATTATACTTTAAGAAAGGAAAATATTAATTATGGAAACTTTAAGGTTAGGTTCTACTGGACCTATGGTTGAATTATTACAAAGTACTTTAAATAAATTAGGTTTATATGTTGGTAGAATTGATGGCATTTTTGGAAGAAATACAGAAAATGCTGTTAAAATGTTTCAAAGAAATTTTGGTTTAACAGTTGATGGAATTGTAGGTACTAGTACTTGGAATGCATTATATCCTTATATATATGGATATAGTAGTTATACTATTAGAAGTGGTGATACTTTGTATTCATTGGCACAGAGGTTTTCTACTACTGTTAATAGGATTTTATATGCTAATCCTAGTATTAATCCAAATAATTTATATATTGGTCAGAGTATTATTATTCCTTTTGGTTATATTGTTCCTACAAATATAAGTTATACTTATGATATATTACAGATGAATATTTCTGCATTAAAAAGAATATATCCTTTTTTACAAATAGGTTCTATTGGAAATAGCGTTATGGGTAAGCAGATTCCTTATATTAGGATAGGTAATGGCTCTAAAGAAGTATTTTATAACGCATCGTTCCATGCAAATGAATGAATAAATCAGTATGACTTGTCCAATCTATTATAGGGGAATATTGCTTCCCCTATAATTTTTATATTAATTTATCAAGGTTTACTTTAAGTTTAAATTCCAAATTCTTTCCCTCATATATAATAATTTTATCTAATACTTGGGCTAAAACTTCTTTTGCTGGTTCTTCTGCTTTTATAATTTCGTCAAAGTAATCTATTGATTGTTTTATGGTTTTAACCTTTTGCTTTTCTGTTTGATTTTCCAAATGCTTCAATGTTTGTGTTATATCTGTTATTTCTTTTAATTTATCTGCTAACATTTTAGAATATGTTTCTTCTACAATTTCTTCTTCCTCTGCTGTTTTTACTTTAGTCATTTCCTTTATTTTCTGTGTTTGCATTTGCCTATATTCTTGCTTTATTCTGTCAAGTTTAACCTTTAATTTTTCTTGATTGTTTTGTGATTTCTTTTTAACTTTGTCTAAACTCAAACCTTTTAAAAAGTCCTTATATTCTGCTCTTACTACTTTTAAAAACATTTTAAAATTCTCTAGTATGTATTGTTCTTCTACGGTATGATAGGTACACCTTAATTTCCTATATTTACTATAATTCAAACATTCATAATATTTTTTGCCATATCTCATATAACCGGTTGCTGATGCTCCACAATCCCCACATCTCACAAATCCACCAAATATATAATAGTGTTTTCCTTTCTTATAAAGGCTTGTACTTTCTGCTCTTTGTTTCAATATTTCTTGTACCTTATTAAACTGTTCCTCTGTTATTATTGCTTCGTGGTGGTTTTCAAATTTATGCTGTTCTTCTTCTGGTATTATTTTTACTTTTTTTCCGTGTATTCCTTGTACTTCTTTCTTATGTGTTACCAATGTTCCTATATATGTTTTGTCTCTTAAAATCTTACTAATCATATCAGTTTCCCAATATTCTCTAACATTTCTTTCTATGTTTCTTCCTCTTGCTTCTTTAAATCTTTCTGCTTCTACAATAGATGGGTTTTTAAAATCATATTCTTTATTAAGTTTTGTTGCTATTGATGTCATTCCATAACCTTGTTCATATAAATCAAATATTGTTTGTACCGCTTCTCTTACCTCTTCATTTATTGTAAGTGTTCCATTTTTCCCTTTAATATAACCATATCTGGGTCCTTGTATTAATGTTCCTGCATTCATTTTATTATTAAATGAATCTCTTATTTTCCTAGATGTATCTTTTACATATCTTTCATTAAACCAAGTCTCAATGCCTACTATGTCATCGTCATCTTTTAGTAAATTAAATACACTCCCTCTTTGTTTAACTAATATTAACTCTACCTCTTCAGTTTTCCATTTATTTAAAATCATTTGTGCAATTCCATTATTCCTTGAAAGTCTTGATAAATCTTTCATTAGTATAATTGGTTTTTCTTTACTTTCATTTACTAAATTATATAATTCATTAAATGCTGGTCTATCTTCTATGTTAAGATAACCAGAAATATTATCATCAATAAATATCTCGGCAACTGTCCACCCTTGTTGTTCTGCATATTCCTTTAAAATATCTATCTGTGTTTGAATGCTTCCATAATTTTTCTTGTCCTCATCTCTACTTATTCTTACATATATATATACTATTTTTACGGCTTTATTTACCAATATATTCATATAATCCTACCTCTCTTATTTTATGTGCTAGTGCATATATTTCTATATGCACTAACTTGTTACTAACTATTAACTGCTACTAACTGTAACATTGATTTTAGTGATTTCATTATTTCATTTTCTCCTCCGACAAAAACTACCACTCTATTTTTTCCATTTCTTAACCCTTTTATTTCTTCTTTTATATCTTTTGCTTCTGCTTCTTCTGCTCCAAGAAATACTTGGGTTACTCTATCTTTACCTATTACAACATTATTAACTTTCACTTGCTAACACCTCATTAAATCTTATGTTGTAAGTCTCTCAATATGCTTCAATGCACAAAAAAAGACTTCTGTCCAAGTGGAAAATCCCACTTGACAATAAAGTCCAAAACAATTATAATTATATTGGTCGTATAATTAAGTGTTTAGACTTGATTATATTAAATTTTGATATGAAAATCAGTTGCTCCAACAACTGATTTTCATTTTTTTACTTTCATAGGGCATTACCTCCTCTCACCATTTCTTCAATGCTATTTTGTACTTGATTTAATTGTTCAACTGCATTGGCATATCTATTGATAATTTCTTCTTGCTCTTCTAAACTTACCACTGGAATAGATAATTGCTCTAACATTCCTACTGTAATTCTTGCTTGCCTTGTATTTTTTGTGCATAGTTTTAAAATCCTATTCCTAATGCTACTTGAATTTAATATTGTGTATAAGTATTTTGGTATAATTTTATTGCTTGTCACTCTTATTATTAAATTGCTATCATTGTATACACAATCTTCTGCTTGTATATCTTCCATAAAAATTATTTCCAACTGGTCTTTACCTGGGAATACTGGTATTACTATGTCACCATTTTGTATGCTATAATCCTTATATTTCTTGCTTAAATCTTGTTTAATGCACATTATATGTTCTAGCTTCTTTATATCTTTTTCTACTGCTAATGCTTTAATTATTTTATGTCCTAGAAATCCTATTTTCCCATTGTTTTGAATTATATCTGCTTTTTCTTGTGCTTTAAATACTGAAAAATTTACTTTTTTATCAACTTGCAATCCTTTCATTGCTATACCTAATTCATTTATTATATTATAATCCATAATCCACTCCTCCAAGTTAAGTGTATTTTAAACTTAAATGTATTATACACTTAACTTGTTTAATTTGTCAATAACATTCTTAAAATTTTTTAAATATTTTTACTAAATATAAAAAGGTGGGAAATTCCACCTTTGATTATGTACCAATATTTAATTATGCTTTTGATTCAACTTGTTTTGCTAACTTATAAAATGTATTCCTTTTCATATCTGCATTTATCATTGCTTGTGTTGCTGTCTGTTCTCCATTCTTCCATTTTCTATATTCTGTCATAAATGCTTCTGTTATTTCTGCTTTTGGTCTACCTAAATGTTTATTTTGTGCTTTCGCTATTGCAATTCCCTCGGCTTGCCTTTTCTTTATATTATTTCTTTCATTTTCTGCATTATAAGATAAAATTTGCAATACTAAATCTGCTACAAATGTTCCTAATAAATCTTTGTGTAATCTAGTATCAAGTAATTCCATATCTAACACTTTAATATCTGCCTTGCATTCTGTTGTTAATTCTTGCCATTCTTTTTTTATCTCTATATAATTTCTGCCTAATCTATCAATAGAATGTATAACCAATAGACTATTTGGGCTATCTTTTAACATTCTTTTTAGTGTTTGATATTCTACTCTATTAAAATCTTTTCCGCTCTGCTTATCTAAAAATATCCTTTCTTTTGGAATTCCAAAATCTAACATTGATTGTAATTGTCTGCTTTCGTTTTGGTCTTTGCTACTAACTCTTATATAACCATATACTTTTTGTTTGTTTTCCATAATACCCACCCCTTGGTCAGCTATTATAAATGCTTTGTTTGTAAAAGTCAAGGCTATTTTATAAACATTTGTAAAATATTTTTACCACCTTTATAAACACAATATTCACTATTTTTTAAGTGTTTATAAAGGTATACCTTTACAAATAATAAGTTTAAACTAATATGTAATACAAAGAAACCCCTTTCTCATAGAGATAGGGGAAAAGAAAATATATTTACTTTTTAAGACAAATCACTCGTCCATTTTAAGGAAAAAGATTTCTTCCGGATCAGATACTCTGCTACTAAAGGCGATGTCGTCTGCAGAAATGTAATTGACAGATTTCCAACAACCGTGTTCTGCCTTGTCAATATGAATATTGGTTAACGGGAATTCTTTCGTACCATGCCATAAAAGACTACATTGACCTGCAAATTCTTTGTATTGATTGCATGTTTTCTCCAATTTTTCTACTGCATTTTCATGAAGAAAAATCCATGCATTCTTTGTCCGGTCGCCCATCTCTGCCAAAATATCTAATGGGCATTTGTCTTTTGGTACAATTGTTACTTCTTTTTTCATAGTAAGTCCTCCTTGAATTGATTATAATAGTAAATAGTACCTATAACTATGTGATATTATTCACATCTATATAAATTATACAATATTTTACATAAAATTGCAAATTTTATATTTTCAAAAATATGGTCTATTGCAAAATTATATGCTTTTATTGCTTGTAATATAAAAATGTCTTAAATTAAATCCTCGTTGCAACCTCTTATTGCTAATTTGTTATTTGTATTAGATATTTTCAAAATACATTAAATTTTGCCAGTTAGTGTGAAATTTCTTCGCTTATCTCTTAATAGTTGACAATTCTCAATCTTATTATTTTTACTACCTCTTACACTCACATAATATTTATAATTTCTAAAAGTATATTTTGATAAATTATCACAATTAACTATTTCTATTTCTGTATTTATGAATGGTTCGGTTGGTTTGCCATTTTCGTCAAATGCTTGTACTACATAATTACTATTTCTTTTTGGTGTATATATCTTGCCAAGTATTTTCTTGGGCTTTAATAAACTATAATACATAACTTGAGTTTTTACTTGTAATAATCTTGCTATCTTTAGTGCCACTTTTTCAGTACCAATAACTGCAATCTTATTTGTACCTTTTACTAAAAAGAATACAAGTTTTAATTCATCGGCTATTACTACAAATTTATTGAAAAGTCCGTAATTTAGGTCATAAAGTATAGTTATGACTGGCGATGTATCTAACTTGGAAAAAGATACAATTTCTTCAATTGGTATTTCTTGTAATTCAATTATTTCTAACTCTTTCATTTAATACATCTCCATTTCTAAAAAATCTGTGCAAATGTTACTTAATGTCATATAACTTATATTAACTAAATTGTAAATATAACTTGCTGTTGCTGGGTCAACTGATATTTCTTGTAAACGAATTAAAATATCATCAATTGTTTGTTTCTCTAATTGTAATAAATCTGCGATGTCTAGTCTATCATTATTTTGTAAACCCTCCGTTAAAATCTTTCTGCTTGCTGATGTTTTACTAATCTGTTTTCTGCTTATCATTTTTCTGCACCTCCTCGTCATTTAATTTAAAAATTGTATATGCTTTTTCTAATAATGTTTTACTTTTAAAAAGTAAGGTGGTTATATATTCACAATCTGCTTGGCTTAAATCTGTTGTGAATTCTGCTAATGTTTCTAGTTGTCTTATGATTTTACTATTTTCATAAAT
>CAPZDM010000047.1 GCA_948745425.1 uncultured Clostridia bacterium | reverse complement strand
TTTTTTCAATTACAAAATCGTAATTTTTTGGTCCACTTTTAGTTTATCAAAAACACGAAGAAGATTACATTAGAGTATCACAAAAGTTTATATTTGACAGAAGTAATCTAATGAAACAAAAAGAAGAATTAGAGCAAAAGTTAATTGGAACAGAAGAAAAAATAAGCAGTAAAAACAAAACAAAAGAAAAAAAAGAATTAGATGAATTAATAGAAAAATTTTTAAAATTAGAGCAAATAGATAAGATATATTTGTACAGACTGATCAATAAAATTGAAATTGACAAAGACAAAAATGTGTATATCTATTTTAACTTTTCAAAACTAAATTCTATTAATGAAAACCTGGATGAATTTATCAAAATTGAGGAATTGCTAAATGAACAAATACAAAAAACAGGTTAAAACTAGACATTAAAAGGGCTCCAACGAACAAACATAAAAAAGCCCCTTTACCTAAGGGGGCTGTCTGTAAAGCAGACTGGTGGTTCTTGCAAAGCTATGTAATTAAAGCATTACAAGACTTAGCAAACCGGTTGGTAGTTTTTTAAATCCACACCTGTGAGGCTTATTAACTTCCATATAGGAAATTTAGTAATTGAATATAAAAATATTTACAGTAATAAAATATTAAATTAAGATAAGTAAAGCTATTTCTGTATTAATAACAATGTCGTTTATTCGAAAAATATAAAAATATTAGAAAAAGTGCTGACAAATTAAATTGAGCACGTTATACTACCAGTAAATTATAAATATGGAGGTAGTAAATATGTGTGAAATTGAAAAAGGAGTTTTAAATAATCTATTTGAAAGTAGAGAATCAAATTTATATGTATTAACAGAAATGGACAAAAAGCAAATTGAAAATTTAACAAAGGATAATGATACTTATGAGAAATTATTTAATATAATTGAGGAACTATCAGATGATACAAAAAAATTGAATAAAGTGCGAGATAGTTTAGATAGTTATATAGATAGAATAAATATAGCAGGGGCTTATGAAAATGAAAAGTTTTATAAAATACGGATTTTCAGATGCAATTATTTTAATTTTAGACTGTGTAAAATTGCCAAATATGTCTGCAAATAATTTTTAAAGTTATAAAAACAAATGTTTGACAAAGTAAAAAATATGTTATATAATGTGAAAAAATAAGAGTGGAGTGATACTATATGAAAAAGCAAAAAAAGTATAACATATATACAGATGCTAGTTTTGACAATAAAAGTAGTGTTGCAACATATTCAATTATAATAATGTCAGAAAATAAAATTTTAAAATCATATTCCAAGAAGAGTAGAATAGAAATAAAAAAATTCTACTGAAATTGAAGTATTTGCAGTATATCAAGCAATGAATTTGATTTTAAGCTGTTACATAAACAAAAGTGAAAGTCAAGTATTTTGCATAAATACAGATTGCACACAGGTACCAGCATTTTTTGAAAATAAAAACTATAAAATGAAAATATTTAAGCATAATGAAGATATAAAAAGAGATATGATAAAAACATATAATGTAATTTCTACAAAATTAAGTAAAAAGAATTGTAGTTTTTCATTAAAATGGATAACAAGAGATTTAAATAAAATAGCACATAAACAGACCTACAATATGCTAAAAAGAGTAAGAAAAGTAAATAAGTTAAATGTTTCAAAAGATGATGTACTAATTGATAAAAAAATATTTTGTGAAATTCTAGCAAATTTTGATAAAAGGCAATTATCGATTATCTTACATTTATTAAATAATGTAGGACAAGATAACTTGATACTAACAACTCAAAAAGCACTTGCTGAGAATTTAAATGTTTCAATTTCAGTAATAAATAAAACAATTAAAGAATTAAATCAATTGAAGATAATAGAAAAAGTAAAAAATGGAAAGTATTTACTTTTAATATAATAATTATATTATTTGAAAATATTTTTTTCGTAAATATTAGTACTGATATGGAAAAAAGTTAGAAGATGTGGTAATATATTTTTGTAATAACATTAGGGAAAGGATGATGATATTTTGAAAAATAATATATTAAAAGCAATTATTAATTTAGTGCAAACACCTACATTTGAATTAAAAGAGTTTTATAATACTCATAATAGAGCAAATAGTATGGGAGATGCTTTAGAAGAATATATTAAAGATATTTTTGCAGGCACTTATGCTATTACAGATGAACAAAAAAGATTAGAAATGATTAGTGAAACATTTTGTTATTTGGGAAACAACTCTAATCCACCAGATGCAATGCTAAGAAATGGAGATGCTATTGAGGTCAAAAAGATAGAAAATAGCAATTCATCTTTGGCTTTAAATTCTTCATATCCAAAACATAAATTATTTGCTGATAGTACAATGATAAGTAATCATTGTAGAGATGCTGAAGAATGGAATGAAAAGGATATAATATATGCAGTTGGTGTAGTGGATGAAAACAAATTAATGAATTTAAGTTTTGTATATGGATTGGATTATTGTGCTAGTGAAGAAACATACACTAAAATAAAAACAAAAATCAAAGATGGAGTAGAGGCTATACCTGGAGTTGAATTTGCAGAAACTAGAGAATTAGGTAGAGTAAATAAAGTTGATCCATTAGGCATAACATATTTAAGAGTTCGTGGTATGTGGGGAATAGAAAATCCATGGACAGTTTTTAAATATGTATATGAAAAAAATTTAGAAAAAGAATTCAATTTTTTTGCAATTATAAATGAAGAAAAATATGCAGATTTTAGTAAAGAAGATAGAAAAGAATTTGAAGATTTTATAAGAAATAGTGAGTTGACTATGGCAAAAATAAAAATTAAAAATCCAGACAATCCAGCAATACTAAATGGAGCATATATAATAACATATAGTAAATAGGAGGAAACATGAAAGTTATTAGTCTTTTTTCTGGGGCTGGGGGATTAGATTTAGGATTTGAAAAAGCAGGCTTTGAAATAGAATGGGCAAATGAATTTGACAAATCAATTTGGGAGACATATGAAAAGAATCATAGCAATTATTTAGATAAAAGAGATATAAGAAAAATACCATTAAATGAAATACCAGAATGCGATGGAATCATTCGGTGGTCCTCCATGTCAAAGTTGGAGTGAAGCA
Source organism: uncultured Clostridia bacterium (assembly GCA_948745425.1). Lineage (GTDB taxonomy): Bacteria > Bacillota > Clostridia > TANB77 > CAG-508 > CAKPSH01. Next base: position 9,676 of record CAPZDM010000047.1, on the reverse strand, counting down.
GGAGCATGCAAGGGTATAGAAGATGATAGAGGAAAACTATTTTATGAATTTATTAAAATTCTAAATGATAAAAAACCAAAATTTTTTGTAGCAGAGAATGTATCAGGAATGCTAGCAGAAAAACATAAAACTGCAGTTCAAAATTTTATAAAAATGTTTAAAGAAACAGGATATAATGTTAATCTATATTTGGTAAATGCTGCTGATTATGGTGTACCACAAGATAGAAAAAGGGTATTTTACATAGGCTTTAAAGATGATTTAGATATTGACTTTAAATTTCCAAAACCATTAGGAAAAAAAATAAACTTAAAAGATGCTATTGGAGATTTGCAAGATACTGCTATACCAGCACTAGAAAAAAATAAAACCAATGGTGTATATTGTAAGTTTCCTAATAATGAATATATGATAGGTGGATTTTCTACTATATATATGTCAAGAAATCGTGTTAGAAGTTGGGATGAACCATCATTTACAATACAAGCTGGAGGTAGACATGCACCAATACATCCGCAAGCACCTAAAATGACATTTGTAGAAAAAAATAAAAGAGAATTTGTAAAAGGAAAAGAAGATTTATATAGAAGATTAACAGTAAGAGAATGTGCAAGAATTCAAACATTCCCCGATAGTTTTAAATTTTATTATACAGATGTAGCTGATGGATATAAAATGGTAGGCAATGCAGTTCCAGTAAGATTAGCAAATGTAGTTGCTAAAAGTATAAAAGAATGTTTAAAAAAGGAGGTATAGTATTGGAATTTTTTGAAGGAGAAAAATTTATTAACAAAAAGACAGAGATTGAGAAGACTGAAAATACTGATGAACAAATCAACAAAAAATATGATAGTGGTGAGGTTAGAATAGTTACAGAGCAAGCGAGATATCCTTTACCAACGTTAAAAGAAATGTCTATGAAAGATAAATATAATTTGCATCCAGATTTTCAAAGGAGAAGAAGATGGAGTCAAGAAAAGAAGTCCAAATTAATAGAATCTTTTATTATAAATGTACCAGTACCACCAGTATTTTTGTATGAAATTGATTATGCTAGTTTTGAGGTAATGGATGGACTACAAAGGATAACTACTATAATAGATTTCTATGATGATATGTATGAACTTGAGGGACTAGAAGAATGGAAAGAGTTAAATGGAAAGAAATATAGTCAACTACCAGTCAGAATTAAAGAAGGAATTGATAGAAGATATTTATCATCTATTATATTATTAAAAGAATCAGCTAAAGATGATATTGAGGCAGATAGACTAAAAAAGTTAGTCTTTGAAAGGTTAAATAGTGGTGGCGTAAAATTAACACCACAAGAGACGAGAAATGCCTTATATGATGGTGAATTTAATAGAATGTGTATTAAATTATCTAATAATAATACTTTTAAAAAACTTTGGAATATTAATGATAATATTTCAAATAATGAAGAAGATGAAGATTATTATGAAATTGATGATAATAAATTATATAGAGATATGAGTGATGTTGAACTAGTATTAAGATACTTTGCCTTTAGGCATATTGAACAATATTCTAGTAGATTAGATATTTTTTTAGATAATTTTTTAAGGAATGGTAACAATACTTTTTCAACAGATCTATTATCAAAATATGAAAATATTTTTAATGCAAATATAGACAAAGCTAATAAATTATTTGGAGAAAATGCTTTTAGACAATTTAAAGAATATAGGAACAAATTTAAATGGTCTGAACCAAGTAGAACAGCTTATGATCCTATGATGAGAGCTTTGTCAGATTTTGAACAAGACCAATTCGATTTTGAAAAATATACACTGGAAGAAAGAGTTGAAATGCTTGAAGAACTTTATAAATCAAATGCAATTAAATTTAATGGAAAGAAACAAGGCAAAACAGAAATATTAGAAAGAACAGAAATAATAAAAGAATTATTAAACAAATTAGTTAAATGAGTGAAGATATAAATGAAGAATTGTCTATTTTCTGTAACAGGTTAGAATCAATTAATAACTATATAAATTTGATAGAAAGTGAAAGAAAGTTAGCAAAAATTCCAAATGAGAAAATGAAAAATATGAAAGAGCTTTATGATACTGTAGTATATATTAAAGATAATGCTAATTCTCAGGTAATATATAATGCAATTATAATAAGTTTGTACAGTTGTTACGAAAACTATATAGATAATATACTAACCAAATATCTAGACAAATTATCAAATTCAAATATTAAATATACTAATTTACCGAAACCGATTTTAGAAAATCATATAAGACTAACAGGAAACTTTTTATCTAATAGTAATCGATATAAAAATTATGATTTGATGGAAATGGATGTAATAAATAACTTATATAGTTGTTTAAATGAAAATGATGAATATTCTTTAAATAATAGAATATTAATAACTCATGCTGGTAATCTAGGAATTAATGCTTTAGTAAGCTTATTTGCACAAATTGGTATAAATAACTTATTAGAAAAAGTAAAAGAGACTATAGAATATAAAGAGTATTATAAAATACAAAATGATATAAAAAATGAAAGAGAATTGAAAAGAATATTATCAAATTCAGATTCTAAAATTATATTTAATACTTTGCAGGACTTAGTAAATCGAAGAAATGAAATAGCACATTCATGGAACGAAGATGATAGGTTAAGTATTCAAACAATAAAGGAAGTATATATTAACTTTTTTATCGCATTTGGAAAAGCAATAAAAGATATTATTATAAATGAATTATATGCAGTATTATATGCAAATGGTAAACTTATTGAATTGTCAATAATATATAATGTATTTAATAATAAAGTGGTTTGTTTGAATAATATGAATCAAAAATTAAAAAGATTTGATTATATATATGTAATTAAATCAAACAAGAAAGCTTACGCAATGAAAATACAAAATTTGCAAATAAATAAGAAAAACATAGAAGAATGTAACAACGAAAATATTGATATAGGAATTGAACTAGATAGAAATATTACTAAAAATGACAAATTTTTTTGTATAGCAAACAATATATAATAATACGTAAAATTCAATTAATTATTATATTAAAAATCTTCTCCCAGCGGGCTAAAAAGGTATTAGGAGATTTTCTCCTAAACAGCGAAAAGGGTGTCAAGACACCAAGCTGGCGAACTTTGGGCATTAAAAATGATCCTATAAATATTGAATGTGATTATAAAGATAAAATTGAAAAATTTTAAGTATAGATTAGTTCGAAATCAAAAAAGTACTTTTTTGATTTGAAAAGATGAAATTTTAAAAGTTTCATCTTTTTTTCTACCCAAATTTCTTTTTCTGTACCCATTTTAATAAAAATCTTCAAAAGCAAAGTATACTCTTTATAGTTTGATGTGTAAATACAAAATTTTCATTATACGCATATCATATTTAAATTTTAATATATATGCCTTAAGAGGTGTTTACTTTGAAAAAGGAAGATATCAAAATATACTGTAAATTTAATAAAGCAAAACAACCTATTGATAAAGTTATTTGTAAAATGTTTTACGATTTTACTGAAAAGAAAACTGATAATAAAAATATTGAAAAAAGAGCTGACAAAATATAAAGACCACGTTATGATAATAGTACTGTAAATATTTTTATGGGAAGGAGTGAAATGTTTAAACTAATAACTAAAAACTATAAAGTAGGAATGTATATAAGGTTATCTCGTGAAGATGGCGACAAACAAGAAAGTGAAAGTATAGGTAATCAAAGAAAGATAATTGAAAGATATTTAAAGGAGCAGGATTTAAATATTGTAGATGAATATGTTGATGATGGAGTTTCACGGAACTACATTTGATAGACCAGAGTTTAATAGATTAATTGCAGATATTGAAAGTCAAAAAATTAATATGGTAATAACCAAAGATCTATCAAGACTTGGAAGAGATTATATAAAAACAGGATATTACATAGAAAATTATTTTCCAGAAAACAGGGTTAGGTATGTTTCAATACTCGATGGGATAGATACATATAGCGAAACAGTAAATAATGACATTACACCATTTAAAGCAATTCTAAATGATATGTATGCAAAGGATATATCAAAAAAGGTTAGAAGTGTTTTTAAGGAAAAACAAAAGCAAGGAGAATACTTATGCAGTACACCAGCATATCGGATACAAAAAAGATTCAAACAATAAAAATAAATTAGTTATTGATAATAATGTTTCAGATGTGGTAAGAAAAATATTTGATATGTATGTAAATGGAACTGGAAGCAAATTAATTGTTGAATACTTAAACAAAAATCATTATTTAAGTCCATCTGGATATAGGAAAACTGGTATCCTTCAAAATGAAAATAAGACTAATTACTTTTGGAATGCAACTACTATATGCGATATGTTAAAAAACGAAGTTTATATAGGCAATACGGTTCAAAATAAGGTATCTGTTGTTTCATATAAAGTAAAAAAACTTCGTAAAGTAGAAAAAGAAAGACGTATAAGAGTGAATAATACACATGAAGCAATTATTGATAAAGACATATTTGAAAAAGCCCAAGTAATACATAAAGAACGAGCTAAAAAAGTTGTAAAACAATATGACTATCTACTGCGAGGACTAATATACTGCAAACATTGTCGGTTGGCAAATGCAAATTGTATTAAAAGTAAATCATAATAGTACTAGACCAAAAATTCCATATATAGTAGATACAGGTTATCAAAAAAGAGGTTGTTATGTACGAAATTTGAATTATCCAAAGTTTGAAAAAAGAATATTAGAGATAGTAAGGCAAGTATGCAAAATATATGCTAATCGTACTATGTTAGAAGAAACTTATAAAAAAGTAAAAGACAAATCAATTGATTTAATGACATCTGTAAAAAAGCAAATTGAAAAAATAGATATTAAAATAGCTGATATTAATAAAAACTTAGATAGTTTATATAACGATAAATTAAATGGCATACTGACTGATATTGATTTTACAAGAATATCTACGACATTTGTTAACCAAAGAGACAAACTAACTAATGAAAAAAGCGAGCTAATGGATAGATTTCAATCATTACAAGGACAACAATCTATCAAAAATAAAAATGATGAAGAACAAATGAATAAAATAATAAATGATTTTTTAGAAATGAAAGAAATAGATAAATCTTGTCTATTTAGAATAATAGATAAAATTGAGATAGACAAAGATAAAAATGTTTTTATTTCATTCAACTTTGCACCACTAAATACAATAAATGAAAATATAAATGAATTTATTAAAATAGAAGAAATTTTAGATGGACAAAAATTGATTAGTAATTAATTTTGTGCTAATATGATAAAAAGTAAAAAATAAGAGGTGTAAATGATGAGCAAAATAAAAAACAAACATCAAAAACTTTGGCAACTTATGGTTTCGATCACATTATTAATTTGTATTATTGCTATAGGATACATAAGTCAAAATATACAAAATTTAAATACAAATAATACAGAAAATATAATTTCAAATGTAAAAACAAGTTTTGATTTATCCACTATTCCAGAATATACATCGATACCACATGTAGAAATAAACAACAATATACCATATTTTACAGAAAAAGATTATACAACTAAAGCCTTTGAGAATTATAGTGACTGGGATGAATTTGGTAGAAGTGGGGTTGCATATGCTAATATATGTAAAGAAATAATGCCAAAAGAAAATGAAAAACGAGGAGAAATAGGAAATATAAAAGATTTGTCAGGATGGGTGCAAAAAAGATATGATAATCTAATTAAAGACAAATATTTATATAACAGATGCCATTTAATTGGTTGGCAACTTGCTGGAGAAAACGGAAATAAACAAAATCTAATAACAGGAACAAGATATTTAAATACTGAAGGAATGTTACCTTTCGAAAATCAAATAGTGGAATATATTGAGAAAAACGAAAATAATCATGTTTTATATAGAGTAACACCTATTTATAAAGGAAGTAATTTATTGGCAAGTGGAGTACAGATGGAAAGTTGGTCTATTGAAGATAATGGACAAGGAGTACACTTTAATGTGTATTGTTATAATGTGCAACCAGGAATAGTAATTGATTATGCAACAGGAGAAAGTCATGCAGAGTAAAAATTCATAAAAACTATTGTAAATTTATGTAAAATAATATATAATCACTCTTAGTTTAGTTCTAACTACTATTTATCAATAGTAGATTTCCAATTAGTAAAAAATGAAACAAAGGAGTGATGTCTATTGAATTTAGACTTAGTAAATAGTATTTTTAACAACTTAAAGGAGAATAAATTTGTGCAAAATTTTATAAAGGAGCTTTCAAATTATTTGGAAAATAATTTAGATAGTACCAATAAGATATATAATGATGATAATAAATGGAACGACTTAAACTTAGATGAAGATTTAACACTATATGATGAAAAAATAATTGTAAAATTTAGAGATGAAATGTTTAGCCAAAGAAGTAAAATATTACAGAACTATGCTAAAGATACAAAAGAAAAAGGAGAAATGTTCTATATATATGATACATCTACAAATCAAAATAATGCATACAACTTATCTTATTGTGATATAAATAGAAGTCATGAAGTGCTTACGAAATTGGTGGAAGAATTACCAGTTGGCAGCAAATTGGGTAGTGTTTTAAGGAAAAAAGGTGGAGGTTTCATATTAGATGTAGAGGCTACGAAAGAAGTTAGTAAAGAAATAAATAGTATGATTAAAGAAAAAATAAAAGAACAAAATAAGTATCTAGAAAGTAAAAGAATTGATGCACATGTTTATGAAGTAGGCGAAAAATATTCAGGAAGAATATGGTTATATGACCTAAATAATGTCTCGGGTGGTGGGATAGAAGGAGTTGAAGAAATAAAATTCCCAAAAGATTTATATGAAACTGCAAAAGAAGGAGATTTATTTGTATATGAAAATGGAGAATATAAAAAGCATGAATAATAGATTAAATATTGATTTTTTAAGTTATTAATCATAAAGAGAAGAGATTCTATTTATATAACATTTAAGGTGGAAGTTAATCAAACTTTCACCAGAGATATTAGCTTTCCAACCATAAGGAAAAGGAATTCCAGGAAAACTATTAGCAATATTTCTTGCACGAGTGTAATATGAAGAATTTTTATCAATTCCACCTGTTACTAAATCAACGCCATCAGGATTAACCATTGGAACAATATAAATAGAATAATTATTAAAAATATAATTTGTACTATAACCATATATATATCCATTATCTACATAAGATCTCAAAAAGTTTTCAGTAAATTTCATAAGAAGAGGAGTAGTAATCCATTCATTTGTATGTATATATCAGTTACACTATACTTAAAACACAAGGGAGAGTAAGAAAGAAATAAATTAAGTAGAACTTGTTAAAATAGAAGCAAGTTTTATTTTTTTGTAATTTTAACACTAGCAGAAGCCATAAGTCAATAGGATTTATTTTTATAGAAGCAACAGAAGAATATAGAGCAGATAAATTATATATATATATTTATTTAAAAAATTATATATAGATATAACTTGTAAATACTAATATATCAATACTTTTATGGATTTTAGGTTTTAAAAATTTTAGGGGGATTTAAAATGATAGATAGTATAAATTTTATAGTATATGGAATTGGTAAATTGGATTTATCAAGAGTGGTAGATTTAGGAATTGTATATAAAATGTTTCAATATAGAAAAGATGCCTATGGTAACTATTATAGGAAATATGGAAAAGCAACAAATGTAAATGACCCAAACTTAATAAGCCAAGGAATAGAATTTGAATATAACAATATTCTTTTTCAGTATTATAAGGATTTCCATTGCATAGTTTTAATTGCAAATGTACATAGAGTTTTACAAAAAACAGACATCTTACTAAGTGATAGAGATACTTATATTGAAAAAGTAAAACAAGCAGTAGCAGAAGCATTGAATATAGATTATTTTAGATTAAAATTACATCGTATTGATTATTGCGTAGATTTGGAAATGGATTATAAAGTTATGTATGAATATTTACATCAATTAGATAAGCATAGAAGTAGTTATCAATACATAAGTAGAATAAATGAATACGAAACATCAATTTATTTAACATCTAAAAACGGACAGAAGAAAATAAATATATATGACAAATACCAATGTGAAAGAATTAAATATTTTGAAAGATACAAAGAGGAACATCAAAAGAATGAAATAAGTTTAGCAGAATACCAAGAGAAGCACCCACCCTATTATAAATTTTACAAAAATGTTTTTAGGATTGAGGTGCAAAATACTAAAAAGTTAATACAAAGTGAAAGTATTAAAATTATCAATAAATATGATAATAGAAGCCAAATACAGAAAGAGGTAGATAAATTATTAAAAGAATTAAATAAAGTACACAAATTAAAAGCAAGAAAATGCAAGTTAAATAGAGAATTAGAAAGAAGATCAAATATGTCAATTTATGAAAACTTAAATAATAAGTACCCAAGGGATTTATTAAATATAGATATAGAAGATTTAGAGCGTCAAGAAATGACAATAGAACTAATGATTGAGGATATAGGAGAGCATGAAAGAGAGCAAGCAACAATAATAAAGCTAATGAATGAAGAAATGGCAGAACAAGAAATGACAATAGACCTAATGATTGAGGGGTTATTAGAACAAGAGGAGCAGAAAATATGTAAATTAGTAGAAATGGATTTAAATGATAAATTATTATTAAATAGGGATTTATGTGCATATTGGAATCGAGAGAGTATGAATAAACACTATTTTGAATTCTTAAAGGATTTTCTATATGAGGGTAAATATTATAAATTAAGGATTGCAGAGAAAATGATTGAAGAAGCGGAAGAAAATACAAATTGTGAAAAGAAACATTTAAAAGAATTTATAAGAGCAGTAAATAAATATGGCATAAGTGGTGTAACCACTAGCAAGAAAGAGAATGAACATCAAATGTGGTGTGGAGCAACGGTTGAAGCATATATTAAAGAATTAGAAGCATTAGGAATAAATTTATTAAAAGTATCAGGAAACCCAAAATATAACTTACAAGAAGAACTAAAAATACTGAAAAAATCAGCACATACAGAGAATTGGAAAACCAAACTAATACTATTTTTGAAAGTAGTAAAAAAGTATGGTGTAGCAAATGTAATTGCAAAAGATAATAAAGAAATTGTAAATAATACAAAGCATTGTAATTATAAAACTTGGAGCAGTGCGACAGTAGATAACTATATAAAAATGTTAAGCGAGCTGGGAATAAACCCAGTTACATTGGACAATAGTTGTGAATTTGATAGTTTAGAAAGTTTATATACATTGATACAAGAAAATGCACAAGCAAAATATTTTGATATTACAGATAAAGAATTAGCACCACCATCAGAACCAGAGAAAGAAACAAAAGCAGAATATAGACCAAGAGATAGACATATAGAATTTTAGAATTTCTAAAAAGAAAATGTAAAATATTAATGAGCAGGTACTAAAAAAGTACAATGCACAAATTCTAATTTTTCCAGATTAGAACTTTCAAATTTATGTTAGGGGTGGTTATATGCACTTAATTGAGATTAGACAAGACTTACAACACGATACATCAGTTAAAGCAAGTATTTATGAAAATAGTAAAATCATAAGACAACTAGAAACATTAGCAGAATTCACAA
>CAPZDM010000046.1 GCA_948745425.1 uncultured Clostridia bacterium | reverse complement strand
GAAATCAAATAAATTATAACTTAGAGCTTAAAAATGTTGAAATCTAGGGAGTTCCTCAGCGAAAAAAACTCATACTAAAAATTTATGATGTTTGCAAAATTGATAAAAATATGCTATTATATAAGATAATGATGGATTCCATCATATTGTATATGTTATTGCATGGTGGTTGCTTTAACAAGTTCTAAAATGATAATTTAGGAGGATTTATATGATCAGTATAAATATTTTATTTCCAAGTGAAAAAAAACGGATTAAGAGGACAATATCTGAAGAGTTAAGGAAGAAGTATGATAAAGGCGTTAAAAGATTTGAATGGAATCATATTGGGGATAAAAAGGTTTACTTATATGCTTTCCTTGACGATGAAACGCCTTTGTATATAACTGCTGAAATTGACAGAATTGTTGATACTATGACTATATCTGAAGATATGTCATTCTAAAGGAATGCTATCCATCACCACCATGGATAGTTTTTTATAGAATTTTATGAATAAACGGTAACATAATTAAAAATAATTAGTTGCCAGTTTTTTTATTTTATGCTATACTAATTTTAACAGTTGATGAGTCAATTATTTTTTTGAGCAAAATGTGGGAGGAACACTATGAGAAATAGGCAATTTTTTCGCAAATAACCTCCTCAAACGCTCCATAAGTGCAAATTTTTACAATTCGCAATGAATAGTTAATGGTTAATAATTAATATTGAATAATTATAAATAGGTACTAAGAGCACTTATGTATTATTCATTATTCACTATATCTTTGAAATAACAAAATTGCCAAAAATCTCCGTCCCTATTGACACATCCCTAATCGTAGCATTCCGTTAATGAGTGGTGAAGTTCTCCACTCATTTTTCTTGCTTTTGTTTCCATTTTATGTTAAACTATATATATACATTCAAGAATTTATGTATACTAAAAACTCAATTTGGAGGTAAACTAATGAAAAGGACAAAAAAAATCATAGCAACATTTCTTACATTTATTGCAGTATTATCAATTTCTGGTTATTCCTATAATCGGTCTTCTGAAACTGTAATAGGAGTTCCTAAAGAACTCTGTCTTCTACAAAGCCTTTCTTCTACAGAAGTGCCACTTGCAAGGACAAAGCCAACATTAGTAAGTAAACATACTTTTGCAACAATTGTTTCTTTTGGTGATACTCTTTGTAATAAGCCATTATTTAATGCAGCTTATGATAAAGAATTAGGTATTTACGATTTTTCTTCAATGTTTAAATATGTAGAGAAGTATTTTGAAAATTCTACTATAAATATTGGAAATTGTGAATCTCCTATGGCAGGTGCAGAAGTAGGTTATAGTGGTTTTCCAATTTTTAACGCCCCAGAACATTTGGCAATTGATTTAAAAGAACTTGGTGTAGATATAATGACAACATCTAATAATCATTGCTTGGATAAAGGTTTTAGTGGATTGTCTTCTACCTTAGATTTTTTAGATGATGCTGAAATTTCTCATGTTGGGACATCTCGCACTGAAGAAGAACAAAATACCATTCTTTTTAAAGATTTAAATGGTATAAAGACTGCATTTATAGCTTATACTTATGGAACAAATGGATTTAGTGCTCCTGAAGGTAAGGAATTCTGTGTAAATCTTATAGATGAAGATTTAATATTAGAGCAGATTAATAAGGCTAAAGCTGAAGGTGCAGAACTTATTGTTGCTTCAATGCATTGGGGAGTTGAGTATCAAACTACTGAAAGTGCAACACAGGATAGACTCGCAGAGTTCTTAATTAAAAATGATGTGAAAATCATTCTTGGTTCTCATCCACATGTATTGCAACCAATGAAAATGCTTAAGGTAGAGACTGATGATGGTGAAGAAAAAGAGGGTTTAGTGATATTTTCGCAAGGAAATTTCTTTTCAAACCAACGTGACGAAAATACAAGAAATACAGCTATTTTCAATATTATGGTTAAGAAGAATTGTGAGACTGGCGAGGTATCTATCGAAAGTGCTACCTATGTTCCTATATATGTAAATATTAAAGAACCTGGAGCAAAAGATAGGTATGAATTACTGGATTTAAATGAAATTATCAGAAGCTATGAAAATGATGAGGGGATTTGGTCAGAGGATATGTACAGATTAGCTATAACAGAACGAGAAAGATGTATAAGATTAATTGGACCAGAAATCCTTAAATCCAATTTAAGAGAGGTTTCCTATATTTTAGGAGACCCCTCTTTTCTATTTAAAAAATGAGTTTTTAATAATCTGAAAAAATTTATTTGCTTCTATATGTTCTCTAATTGCTGGAATATTCCATAATATAGAAAGTATTATCATAATTACTATTATAGCAAGTATAATAGCAATTATATCTTTTATTCTCTGCTTTAATGTTTTTTTATGATAAATTCTATATCCATAGTCTCTCATCCTTTGCATGTATGCATCACGATATGCTTTATTTACATATTGTGTAACTCTTTGGTTTATTTGGTCTTGTACATTATTATAGACCGTCTCTTGTCTATTATTGGTCTCATATATATTATTTTGTGGTATTGCTCTTAGATTTGCTAATTCATTTTTTAGTATCTGATTTTGTTCATATAATTCTTGATATCTAATTTTTAATTCTTCACTTTCACTTAAATATTGCCTTTTTTCTAGCTCTATTTGTTTATCATATTCAGCTCTTTTTTCTTCATCAGAGATTACCTCATATGCCTCATTAATCTTTTTAAACTTTTCTTCAGCCCATTCCTTTTTGTCTTCATCGTTTGTATCTGGATGATACTTTTTTGCTAATGTCCTATATGCTTTATCAATTATTTCTTTAGATGCCTTTTGGCTTACTTCTAATATATCATAATAATTTTCCATAACACATTATACCTTTGTTTTTTATTTATATTATCATAAATTCAGATATTTGGCAAGAACAAAAGTGGCTTCGCCAAACGGACGCCCAAAGGGCGCCCTACACTCAAAAATAGAACTTTCCTATAATATAAAAATGGGCACATTCAATGTGCCCTTATAGTAATAAAATGATTAGTTATTTTTAAGCTAATTCCACTACTGCTCCTGCTTCTACGAATTTTGCTTTTATTTCTTCAGCTTCTGCTTTTGCTACATTTTCTTTAATTGTTTTTGGAGCTCCATCTACTAAATCTTTAGCTTCTTTTAATCCTAATCCTGTTGCATCTCTAACAACTTTGATTACTTGGATTTTGTTTGCTCCTGCATCTTTTAATACTATATTGAATTCTGATTTTTCTTCAGCTGCTGCTCCAGCACCAGCTCCAGCTCCTGCTGCAGGTGCAGCTGCTGCTACTGCAGATACTCCATATTTTTCTTCAATTCCTTTAACTAATTCTGATAATTCAACTACTGTTAAAGCATCAATTTCTTCTAACATTTTATCTGTTTTTTCACTCATTTTAAATCCTCCTAAATTTTTCTATTTCTCAATTTGATTTGAGATAACCTTTTTGTTTTTATTTTTAAAGTTGTATATAATTTTTTGTTTTATGGGCATAGTGGTGTCATTTCTAACGGGTATTCCCACAAACGATGCCCCTACTACGTAGCCTCTTTTTGTAATCTTACTTGTTCTAATCCTTAATGGCGAGCAAAATTTGTTTTACAAATTTTTCACGCCTCGTGCACTTTTTTATGCTTGTGCTACTTCCTTTTGTATCTTTACTTGATCAAGCGCACTTGCTAGTTTTGATATTGTTCCAAGTAAGCCACCAGCTAACATTCCTATTAGTGTTTCTCTTGATGGTAGTTTTGCTAGTGTTACTATTTCTTCTGCTGTCATTACTTTTCCTTCTACTACTCCACCTTTTATTTTATAAAAGTCATGCTCTTTTGTGTATTCATATATTGCTTTTGCAGGTTCTAAGTAATCATCATGTCCTATTATTATTGCTAGAGGTCCTTCTATTTCAAGTCCTTCTATCCCACATTTTTCTAATGCTCTTCTTGTTATGTTGTTTTTTGTGATTTTGTATTCTGAATTGCTTTTTCTTAATGTTGCTCTTAAGTTTGTAACGTCTTCAACATTTATTCCTCTATATTCTGCTAATAATATTAATTTTGCGTCTTTGATTTTTTCTGTTAAAGCATTAACTTCTTCTTCCTTTTTGTTTATGATTTTTGTATTTGCCATTTTTTCACCTCCCTTTGAATTTAAAATCTATAATTTAATATATGTCGTCTATTCTTCAACAAACTGATGCCTAGTAAAATTTGCTTTGCAAATTTTTCATGTTTCGTTCGCAAAAATATAAAAAAAGAAAATGAATTTTCTCCTTTTTATATTTTTTCTCACTGTACCAATGGCGACCCTACATTTATAGGGCAATTTCTTTGAAGAATAATCGATTTTTATATATTCTAAAACCGTCTTATGCTGACATGAGGCATAAGACGGTTTGTTACCGTTTTATACCTCGGTAGGATTTATCTTATACCTACTGTCTTTGGCATTTTTTTAGGTTTTATATTTTAATTATTTTTGGTCTATATTAAATGATGGTCCCATTGTTGTTGTTACATATACACTTTTAATGTATTGCCCCTTTGCAGCTGCTGGCTTTGCTTTTATTATAGCATCCATTACTGTGTTGTAGTTTTCTAATAACTTTTGATTTCCAAAAGATACTTTTCCAAACCCTAAGTGTATTATGTTTGTTTTGTCTAGTCTATATTCTACTTTACCAGATTTGATATCTGCTATAGCTTTTGCAACATCCATAGTTACTGTTCCAGATTTAGGGTTTGGCATTAATCCTTTTGGTCCTAATACTTTTCCTAATCTTCCTACAACTCCCATCATATCAGGTGTTGCTACGATTACATCATAGTCAAACCAGTTTTCTTTTTCTATTTTTGGTATTAACTCCTCTGCTCCAACAAAGTCTGCTCCTGCTTTTTCTGCTTCTTCAGCTTTTGGACCTTTTGCAAAAACTAATACTTTTACAGTTTTTCCTGTACCATTTGGTAATACTACAGTTCCTCTTACTTGTTGATCAGCATGTTTTGAGTCTACTCCTAGTCTTACATGTAATTCAACTGTTTCATCAAATTTCGTTTTTGGTAATTTTTCCATTACCTCAAATGCTTCTTTTGCTTCATAAGCTTTGTTTGTATCAATTAGCTTTAATGCTTCTCTATATCTCTTTCCTTTTTTCATTTTTACCTCCCTTGGTTTTAACGAATGTTTTTCATTCTCCCAAATTTTTTTTGCTATTCCCTGGATAAACGGACGCCCAAAGGGCGACCCTACACCCATCATCTAACCTCTAATTTCTAATTTCTAATCAGTAACGACTACACCCATTGAACGAGCAGTCCCTGCTACCATATTCATAGCAGCTTCTACTGTTGCTGCGTTTAAGTCTTCCATTTTTTGTTCTGCAATTTGTTTTACTTGTTCTTTTGTGATTTTTGCAACTTTTTCTTTATTTGGTTTTCCTGAACCTTTTTCAATTTTTATTGCTTTTTTTATTAATACTGCTACTGGTGGAACTTTTGTTATGAATGTAAAAGATTTATCTTTGTAAACAGTAATAACTACTGGAATTGTCATTCCTGGTTGATTTGCTGTTTTATCATTAAATTCTTTTACGAATTGCATAATATTAACACCACTTGAACCTAAAGCTGGACCTACTGGTGGTGCTGGTGTTGCTTTTCCAGCTTCTATTTGTAATTTTATAACATTTGTGATTTCTTTTTGTGCCATTTCTTCTTGCACCTCCTTTAAATGATTTCATATTTTAATTATAATTGATATAAACAGAAATAAATTTTTGATTATATCAGATTAACAGCTATTTAAACTTTTTGGACTTGTGAAAATTCTAGTTCTATTGGTGTTTCTCTACCAAACATTGATACTACAACTTTAACTTTACCCTTTTCTTTATTAATTTCTTCAACAGTTCCTACAAAGCCCTCTAATGCTCCACCTATTATTTTAACTGAGTCTTTTATTTCGTAATCAACATTAACAGGAACTTCTTCAAATCCCATTGCTCTTATTTCATCGTCTGTAAGTGGTATTGGATTAGTTCCAGAACCAACAAATCCTGTAACTCCTCTTGTATTTCTTACAATATACCATGTAGAATCTGTTACTATCATTTTTATTAACACATATCCTGGAAAAACTTTTTTTAGCTTAGTGTCTCTTTTTCCATCTTTAATTTCTATTTGCTCTTCCATTGGAACAACGATTTCAAAGAAATAGTCTTCAAGTTCTCTATTTTTAACAGTTTTTTCTAAGTCTGTTTTTACTTTGTTTTCATATCCTGAATATGTATGTATTACATACCATCTTGGTATTAAGTCTTCATTTTGATGGGCCATTATTTAAGCCTCCTTTATTATTATTGCTCTATTGCTATACTATTTTATTCAGAAACTGTATTTGTTGTTTGATTATCTCCTTCTGTTGATTGATTATTTTCGCTATTATTATTTTCTTCTTGATTATTTTCACCTTCTGATTTGTCTTCATCAACAGTTGTAGAAATTGAGTCTTTTACTGTTTGTTTTACTTTATTAATTCCATATGTATTTAAAGCTTCAAATGCCAAATCTAATATTAGAACTATTACAGTAGTAACTAAAACCATCGCTACAACAACTATAGTATTGTTTGCTAGTTGTTTCTTCGTTGGCCAAATAACTTTCTTTAATTCAGCTCTAAAATCTTTCCAAAAATGTTTTTGTTTTTTATTTTCATTCTCTTTTTTTGCCACCTTTTGTACCTCCTAAAAGTTATTTTATTATTTAGTTTCTTTATGTGTTGTACGTTTCTTACAGTATTTACAATATTTTACTATTTCTAGTCTGTCTGCATTATTTCTCTTATTTTTAGATGTCATATAATTTCTTCTTTTACACTCTGTACATTCTAATGTTATACTTTCTCTTGGACCTTTTGCTGCCATTTAAATACACCTCCGTAATTTTTTGCTTTTATTTTTATTTTATAACGATGTGATTTGTATAAAACAACTATACGTTAGAGTATTTTATCATAATGCCTTACATATGTCAATATGTTAATGACAAAAAAATCGAAAAAAAACGAACGCCCAAAGGCGTTCTTACATTAAGATTTCTATTTCATATACTTTTCCATCATCTACTAATTCTATTTCTTGTTGTTCTTTTCCATTTACAAATACTTTTTCTACTCCTGTGTTTTTTCCATTTAAGTTTTTAACTTTGATGTTATATATTGTTGTTTTATATTTATATTGTATGCTGTATTCCTTCCAGTCACTTGGTATACATGGTTCTACTCTTATTTTTCCTTCTTCTATTTTTAGTCCTAGTATATATTCTATTCCTGCTCTATAATACCAGCTTGATGACCCTGTATACCATGTCCATCCTCCTCGTCCTAATAGGTCTGTTCCTCCATATACATCTGCTGCTATTACATATGGTTCTACTTTGTATTTATTTGCTTCATCTTTTGTTTTTGCATGTTCTATTGGATTTATCATTCTGTAATATTCATATGCTTTATTTCCAAAACCTAATAATGCTTCTGCGATTATTGCCCATATTGCTGCATGTGTGTACTGTCCTCCATTTTCTCTTACTCCTGGTAGATACATTTTTATATATCCTGGTTCTAAGTTACTTTTATCAAATGGTGGGTCTAGTAGTTTTATTATCCCTGTTTCTCTATCTACTAAATGATTTTCTAAACTTTCCATTGATATATATTTTTTGTCATTGTCTCCTGCATTTGATATTACTGACCAGCTTTGAGCAATACTGTCTATCCTACATTCTTCGTTTTCTATAGTTCCTAGTATATTTCCATCATCCATAAATGCTCTTTTGTACCAACGTCCATCCCATCCTGCTGAGTTTAATGCTTTTTTTAATTCTTGTTTTTTTTGTTCATATTCTTGTATTTTTTCTTTTACATCTTCTTCTTGCATTCCATTCATTAATTCAATAAATCTATCTAGTATGGTGTATAAGAAAAATCCTAACCATACACTTTCTCCTTTTCCTTTTACTCCTACTTTGCTAAATCCGTCATTCCAGTCTCCTGAACCTATTTTAGGTAGTCCATTTTCTCCAAAGTTGAATGATTTTTCTATTGTTCTTATACAATGGTTAAATACACTTTCTTTTACGTTTGACACTGGATGGATGTCATATATTTCGTTTTGACCATCTTCTAATAGTTTTCCACTTATATATTCTACTTCTTGTTTTAATATCTCTTTATCACCTGTTGTTTTTACATATTCTGCTACTGCATATGGTAACCATAGTAAATCGTCTGAAAATCTTGTTCTTATCCCTCTTTTTGTTTCTTCATGCCACCAGTGTTCTACATCTCCTTCTATAAATTGATGTGCACATTGCTTTATAATTTGATTTCTTGTTATTTCTGGTTCAATATATTTTAGTCCTAGTGTATCTTGTAATTGATCTCTAAATCCAATTGCTCCTCCTGATTGATAGAAGGCTGATTTTCCCCATAGTCTACATGCTATTGTTTGATATAATAACCATCCATTTAACATTATATTCATTGATTCAGATGGCGTTTTTACTTGTATTGTTGATATTTTTTCCTTCCAAAACTCTTTTGTTTCTGTTAATTCTTTTTTACATTTTTTTATGTCTGAGTATTTATATGCTAGGTCTTGTACTTCTAATGTTTTTTCTTCTTCTCCTATTATTAATGATATTTCTTTATTTTCATATGGATGAATTGTTACATCTATTTGTATTGCTATACATGAATTATTTCCTAAAGAGTTTTCGTTTGTTAAAGAGATTTTTTCTAGTCCTTCTGGTGCTCCAATACTTCCATTTCCTATGAAGCTTACTTTATTTCCTGTGTATGAGCTTATTGGTTCACTGCTTGATATAAATACTGTTTTACTTATTCCATTTTCATATAAGTTTTCTGCTGATATTAAATTCGCATTTTTGTTGAATTTTATATCTATATATCCATTTGATTTTAATTCATCTTCTCCTAAGACTGGTTTTATATAATACACTAAACTTAAATTTTTCTTGTCTTGCGTTGTGTTTTTTAAGTTTAATATATTTACTTTTACACTATCTTTAGTTGGCACAAATACCTCCACTTCTTGTGTTATTCCACAACTTGAGTGGTAGTATTTAGCATAACCAAATCCATATATTACTGAATATTCATTTTCATCTGGTTTAGGCGTTTTTCCTACAGACCAACTTTCCATTAAATCTTTATCTCTTATATATATTACTTCTGATGGTTCATCTGTTATTCCATTATTCGACCATGCAGTTATTCTGTTTAGTCTGCTATTTTTGCTCCAAGTAAATCCTCCCATGTTGTTTGTAACTAATGTTCCAAATTTTTCGTTTGCCATAACATGACTCCATACTGTAGGTATTGGATTGTCTATATTTTGCTTTATTCTATATTCTTTTCCGTCTTCTGAGAATCCTCCATATTCATTATAATATTTTAGATTTTTTACGTTAAAGTAATTGTTTATATTTTCATATTCAGGTTTTATTATATTTTCTTTTTTGTCTTGTGCAATGTCTTTTATAGAATATAGATAATCTTCTTCTAATTCATTTAATACATTCCTTATACTTCCTTTATTTGCTTCTATTATAAAGTTCGCCCTTAAAGTAAATAAGTCTAAGTCTTCTTTATTATCTATGATAAATATTCCTGAGTTTAATAAATATGATAGTTGTGTGTTTGCAACTTCTTTAAAGATTTCTTCTCTTAAATATTTTTCATATGAATTTTTTTCTTCGTCTAATATTATTAAATCAAATTTTATATTTCTAGTTCTGAAAAATTCATATGCTTTTAGTATTTCTCTTACTACAGATATATTGTCAATGCTTTTTATCCTTAGTAAAACTATTGGTAAGTCTCCTGATATTCCGTATTTCCAAAATTCCTCTTGTGAATGCTTTGTTTTTGATATTTTATTTGTATATAATCTCTTCATTGGATTCTGGAATATTATATATGGTAACATTCGTTGATAGTCTTTTAAATTTTCACTAGATACTCTTAGATATTTTGCTTCTTCTTCGACTCTTACTCTTGAAAGTTCATATTCTCTTTCTATATTTTCTTCATTTAAATAATAATCTATGTTTTCTAATACTTCTTCTTTATTGAAAGAAGCTGTAATAATAAAGTTTAAAGACACCTGTTCATTTTTTGGGATTTTTACTGTTCTTCTAAATGCTATTACAGGTTCAACTTGCCTTGTCATTTTCTTAGAAAATGGTATTGAGTTTTCCACATATTTATCCACAGTATTACCATTAACTTCATATTCTAATTCTCCTATTGTGTTTGCTTCGTCTGTGTAAAAATATGTTCCAACATATAATTCTTCTTCATCTTCTCTTTTATTTCTTTTGATTAATATTGCTTGTTTGTCTTCTAAGAACTCATATCTTAAACCTAAATTATTAAATGCTCTATGAGAATAGTCTTGCCATCTGTTTGATAATATAGGTTCAAATATTGATGATATTTCTATTGTTTCGTCTATATTTGAATTATTTTTTAGAGTTATTTTTCTTATTTCTGTTCCTGTATTTTGTGCTACTACTATATTTTGTGTTGTTTCAATGTTTTCATCTGTTCTTACGAATTTATTTCTGTCTGGTGCAAAGCTTATGCTATATTTATCTGTTTTGTCTTTGAATCCATCTACATTTGCTTTCCATATTCTATTTGTCCTTATATTTTTTATATAGAAATATATACCACCTTTTTTATCATTAGTTTCTTTAAATCTATTTATATCAATATCTTTATAAGTGCTATATCCTTCACCTTTTGCATTTATTACAACACTATAATCTTCATTTGATATAACGTTTGCAGGTACTAGGTTTTCATTTATCTTTGTATAAACATTTTCTTCATAACTGTCATAACCTTTATATCTTATTTTCTCAATTTTTTCTTTTTTCTCTTTTGTTATAAGCATGTCTTCTGGCATTCTTTCTTGTAATAAAATGTCTATTGCTTTCATTTCTGGATTTTCCATAAATCTTTTTTGTAATATATTATTATTAAATAAATTGTTTATTGATAGTAATATTAACCCTTGGTGATGTGCCATATATGTCTTAACAGGTACACTTTGGCTACTTTTGTTTAGTCTTTCTGGTGTATAATCTATTGATTCATAAAATCCATATTTTCCTAGCATTTCTTGTGCTTCAAGTTTTTTTATATTTTCTAACACTTCTCTGGGATAATCATTTATGGCAAGTATTGAACCATATGCCGATACTACCATTTCATCTGCTAAGCCTCTTTTTAATCCTAACCAAGGAATTCCAAATGCTTTATATTGATAATTATTGTTTAAATCTTTCATATTGAATGCCGATTCACTAATTCCCCATGGTATCCCTAATTTGTTTGTATATTCTCTTTGGCTCTTTACCATGAATTTACATGATTCATCTATTAAGCTTCCTGGGTATTTTACGATATTAACATGTGGCATTAAATATTCAAAGGCTGTACCAGACCATGAAATAAGTCCTTTATAATTGTTCATTTCTGTAAGGGTTCTACTTAAGCTAGACCAATGCTTTTCTGGGATATCTCTTTTAGCAATTGCTACAAAGCTTGCTTGTCTTGCCTCTGATGCTAGTAAGTCATAATAGGTGTCTGTTAGTTTGTTTTCCTCTATATTAAACCCTATTGATAAAAGCATTTTCTCTTCATCATATAATACACTAAAGTCTGTATTGTCTATTATTCTGTCTATTTCTTCTATTAAAAATCTTATTCTATCTTTATATTGTGTATATTCTTTTTCTTTTAAAAATTGTTTTACTGTATATAAAAATCCAATAAAGTTCCCACTGTCCACTGTTGATATATATCTTGGTATTAAAGGCTCTAAAGTTTTTGTATTATACCAGTTATAAAGATGACCATTCCATTTTGGTAATTTAGAAATTACTCCTAGCGTAATTTCTAGTTTTGTAATTGCATTTTCTAAATCTATATATTTTAAATCATATGCTGATATAATGGCGAGTAATCCTAAGGCTATATTTGTTGAAGATGTTCTATATACTACTTTTTCTTTTCTATCTTCCTGATAATTGTCTGGTGGTAAATAATTATTTTCCTTATTTATATTTTGATTAAAGTATTCCCAAGTATCTTTTCCAACTCTTTTTAAATATTCTTTTTCATCTTCATTTAATTTTTCAATTGATGCCTCGTTGGTGTTCTCTTTACTAACATACCAACAAATTGCTGGTGCTATTAGCCATATTACTCCTAATATAATTGCTAATGGCAAGTATAATATTGCTAATGCCATTGTTAAAATTCCAACTAAAGCATTTACCCACATACTGATATAGTAATTCTTTATTCCGTTTTTTGCTTGCTTTTCTGCCTGCTCTGAGGTTGTCCATTCTAATAGATATTTATGTGATACTGTCATCCTATAAATTGTTTTTATAATAGCTTTTAATGATATATATGCTTTATATGGAAGTACTGAAAATTCTACTAAAGCTCTTAGAAAGCTTGCCTGTAATCCCCCTATACTTCTTGAAAAACTTTTTTGTTTTTTTATTCCTTCTTGTTTGAATACTATATAATTTATATAATCTAATATTGTTGGCATTATCACACTTAGTATTGATATAGTTAATGGTATACTTATATTTACATTTATAAATATTTTTAATAATAGTAGTACTATTATGTTTATAAATGCTGTTATCTCTAGTAAACTTCTTCTTAAATTAT
>CAPZDM010000045.1 GCA_948745425.1 uncultured Clostridia bacterium | reverse complement strand
CTCTATTGTATTATATGATTTATTTCTATTTTAATTATACTTTTTATCTAATGTATTACTTCTTTATTAGTCTTTTTCTGCTAATTTTAGTAGATTTTCTTAGATTATATAAATTCTTTCCAAATTTCATTAGATTACTCCTCCTTCAGTATTAATTTTAGTGTAGTTTTATTAAAAGTTCCATCAACTTTGAGTTGCACTTTATAAAAAAATGCAAAATGCAACTCAAACTTTGCAATTTGCACACATTAAATTACTCTATATTTTCATAACCAATAGAAAACAAAATTGTAAGTTATCGCTGAGATTAATTTTTAAAATCTTCTATATATTTCTCAACTTGATTTATAAGTTCTTCAGCTGTTTCTATTTGTTTTTGTGTTTTTTCTTTAGAAGCAATATATGCATCATCATAATCACTATCTTCTCTAATACTTTGAGCTAAAGATATTTTATGACCTAATTTTTTAGGGAAAATTTCAGTATTTATATAATATTGATTAAAATATGCTATGACATCTTTATGTCTTTTAAAATCAATTGGTTCCAATGCCAATACGGCTCTCATTGTATGAAATATTGAATAATATGCTCGATTATTGGCAGATAATAAACTACCACTCGTATACAACAATTCTGCATCTTCTAAATCTTGTTTTGCTCTTTCTAATCTATGTTTTGATAATTCTTTTGATATTTTAGGACTCACTTAATACCACTCCTTCTTTTTCAACATTCATATAAAATGGCAATGCATTTAACCAGTAATTAAATCTATCTATATTTTTAAGAATTGGCGATAAATATACATCAAAGTCATTGGCACAATTAACATCATATGCCAAATATGATATTTGTTTTCTATATTTTGTTATTTCTTCATCTGTCAAATTTGTTAAAATCATTATGTCTATATCAGATCCATCATTAAAATCTCCGTCTTGCATAAGATCCATAGAGTATAATCTTTTTTACATTATTTCCTAAAATTTTATTTACACCATCTACAAACTCTTTTATTGCTTTGTTTACATTCATGGGAATCTTATTCATATCAAAAATCACTTCCTCACTATATATTTATTACTTTTCTTATCCTAAACTTCTAAGTCTTATTATAACATAAATTTTTGATTTTGAAACATTTTTTGTAATTTATTTATAAAATCCTAATATTACATTAATAAGTGCTAGTCCGACAAGTTATCAATACCATACTTATTAATGTAGTTTTAATGTTTTGAATATTCCTTCTTCTTTCTCCTTCATCATTTGTTTTTAAACAATACACATAGTAAATGAAATATCCTCCACAAATTGTTAATCCTATTCCTGTTAACCAACTTATAATTGCCTCTACTAGTTTTTTTGTTCCTGTTACTAATTTTGTACTTTCGAAACTACTTGCATTGACTACTTGATTTATTGTTAATACTAAAATAATTACAATTATAATTTTTGCAGTTACTTTAATCACTTTCCTCATTTTTTCCTTGTTTATCTTCAATGACATTCCTTCCTTTCCTATTTGTCGTCCAATTTTTTTGAAGAGTTCTAAGTTCTTCTTCTTCTTCTTCCATCTCATCTAGTTCTTGTTGTTTTATTTCATCCCAAATATTCCATACTTGAGATTTAGATATTTTTCTTATTGGTCTTTGGTTTTCTCTTTCTATTCTTAACTTTTGATTCTCCTCTTTTGTTCCCATTCCATTTAATTTATTAAAGTGCATTTGACTAATGTCTGGTACAGTTAAAAGAGCAGGTGGCTTACCTGCTATCATTACAATCAGATATGGACTTTCAATTTTTAATACTTCATCAGGTGTGAGTAGCTTTCTTGATATTAAACTCATACTACTACTCGAATTATTGTATTTAATATTAGTATTACTGCTTTCTCCATAACTTTGTGCTGTATAAGTTCCTAATTTATCAGAAATTTTTGTTGCAGTATCTATATTACTTGATTTTAGATAAATCCAAACACAGTTATCTAAAATATTCTGTGTTCCTTCTTTACCGATATTTTTCTTCTAATTGTCCAAAACTTTGTAATGCTATAACAAATCTACAATTTCTACTTCTTGAAACTGTCAACATACTCTGAAAAGTTTCTATTTTTGTGAAATTAGCGAACTCATCTAAGATAAAATTCATCCTTATTGGTAATTCTCCACCTAATTCTCTACTTGTATCTACTAATGCTGTATATAATTGCTGTACTAAAAGACTTCCGTAATTTGTGATATGTTAATTTATCATCACTTAATAATATGTATATAACTGTCTTTTTCTTTGCAAAATCTCTTAAGTCAAAATCCGATTTTTGTATAGTATCTGCAACATATTCACTTACAAACATTTGCAATGTCGAAAGTGCTGCAGCGACAAAGCTTCCTCGTGTTTTTGATGGAGCTGTTGATGCTACTGCAAAAAATTTCTTGATAGGATTATCTGCTTCTTTTTTTCTCATATATTTATCTATTAACATTTCTCCATCTTCATCTTCCTTAAACATTTCTGCTACAAAATAATAGGCATTTGTTAATGTCTGATATTCTCTTTTCCCTTTATTTTCAAGAACTACTGCCATTATTGCTGTTCTAATCACACTCATTTCTCCATTTACCCATATCGGTTCTGTTTTGTCATTCCTTTCAACTAGTACATTTACAATATCATTTATTAGACTTTCTGCTAATGGTATATCGTCTTTTTCTACTGCATTTATTACTAAATCTAAATAATTATAATGATTACTTTTTAAAAAGTTAATAAAGTCTAATGCAATAACATCATATCCTAATTCTCTTAATTTGGGTGCAGTATATAAATATAGTTCTCCTTTTACATCACTTATAAAGAGATTCTCACCTGCTAAACCTAACATTGTAATGCTTGGAATTAAGATAGACCTACTTTTTCCGTGAGCCTGAACTTCCAATTAATAGAACATGAAGATTATCATCTATATAATTAATTTTCTCTATACCATTTGCTTCCTCAAAGTTCGTTATAATTCCTGCAGAATCAAAACATACAGAATTATAATCTCTTTCTTGATTTATAATATTATACTTAAATACATTGTCATATTCTTTTTTCTTTAACCACCATGATGTACCATGTTGCCCATCTCCGAATTGGTGTTGGTATTTCTAGATTATCTGTCAATTTCACTTTCTTACTATGATATATATTTTTTGTACCATTAGTAAATAAAATTAAAAAAGACACCACCATCAATTCTAATACACAAAAAATCGCTAATACTTTCTTTTCTGTAATAATCGTATTAATAATTGATATAGCATCTATATTTAATAAACTTTCAAAGTCTTTACTTAGTATAAAGTGTAAACTTACTGAAAAATAAGAACACACAAATACACTAAAAATTATTGCTACTATAATTAATATTCTTCTGTTAATTTTTATTCTCCTTTATTGGAACTCTCTACATTCCTCCTTTTCTTGTAAATTAATAAACATACGTATATTCGATTTTTCTCTACTAATACATATGTTTCTATTCAATATTTACTTAAAATTTCTTTTAAGAAGGAATAAACTTCCTTTAATATCTAATACAACTACTGTATATATTCCGTAAAATATATAATCTGACTTAATATTAGAGCACAAGCCAACCAACGCTATTATTGTTGTCATTATTCTGATTGTTGTTATGAGCCAAGTCAGCCAAAGGGTTGTTGTTACTATTGTTATTGTAATTACCACCAGCCAACCAAAAGCCATCAGCTTTCAAGTTTATCCCTCTATATAAAACATACTCTTTCTTAAATTATAAGAATCAGCATGCTTAACATAGCCAAGCCAACCTGCTATACTTTTTTGTATTTCAGGTAATATTATTTCTTCATTTTTTAATTTTTTAGTATATAATCTTAATTTGCGTTGCATTCTATATTTACTTGAATTCCTAATTTTTAATTTATGCTCATTAATTTTATATCCACAAAAATTTACTCCTTGTATATCTTTAAATATTCGTGTTTTAGAATTAAATGTCAATTTTAAATTTTTACTTAAATAACTCGTCAATTTTTCTAAATTATCTTGAGCTACTAACTTGTTTTTACATAAAATAACTATGTCATCCATATACCTAAAGTAGAATTTGCACTTTAATCGATGTTTTGCATATTGATCAAGCTCATTCAAATATATATTAGCAAACATTTGCGAAGTATAATTTCCTAATGGTAATCCCTTCATTCCTTCAGTAGATAATAAAATTGTTCTTGTTAACCAAAGTAATTTTTTATCTTTAATTTTTCTTTTCAATATATCCCCTAAAATTCTTTTGTCTATATTTTGAAAATACTTTGTTACATCCATTTTTAAAATATAGTATTCATTCCAACTTTTCTTTGCTATGCGCATTGCATTTTGAACATCTTTTGATGCTTTATGCATTCCTCTGTTTTCAATTCCTGCATAACTTGTTGTAATAAATTGTGGAACAAAATAAGGTTTTATAAAATTTTCTACGTACCATTGATGTACTACTCTATCAGTATATGGAGATGCCATTATAGTTCGTTCTTTTGGTTCATATATTTTAAATTCCTTATACTTTTGTGGTTTATATCTTCCATATCTTAATTCTTCTTCCAGTCTTAAAATTTCACCTTCTAAATTCATTTCAAATTTTATTACTTCTTTTTTCTCTCTTTTTCCTTTTCTTGCCTTTTTATGTGCCATTAAAATTTTATCAAATGATATAGCTTTATCATAAACATTTCTAATTGTCTTAGGCATTTCTATCAACTCCAAGAGATTTTATTAAACCTCCTAATATTTTTCCTATTTCTGCTAATAATTCATTACTATATTTATATTTCTTTATATCTATCCATTTATTATTATACATAATTCTTATACAAATTCTTTGATAATATATTTGACTATCTACAATATTATATAATTCCAATCTTCTTCTTTTTTCTACTTTACTTGAAAATAATACATACTTTAACATTTCATACATACTAGTCTTTAATTCTGTTCCAATACTAAATTTTTCAGTTCTTGGTAATTTTATTAATATTGTTAACATATATTCAATATATTTTTCCATTTTTGGTATGATAATTAATTCATTATTTTTTCTTTCCATTAATTATTCCTTTCATAAATTATTTACTTATCTTGACAAAGCCTAAATACAATTTGGAGCTCTCAACGAGAGCCCCCAACTGTTTCGGTTTCCTATCAGTGGTCAGTGCTACATATCAAGCACAAGCCAACCAACGCTATTATTGTAGTCATTATACTGATAGAAGAAATGAGCCAAGTCAGCCAAAGGGCTGTCGCCACTAAAGTCACTGCAAATACCACCAGCCAACCAAAAGCCATCAGCTTCATCATCTGACAAAATCTTACAGGTATTTGCCAAATCATAAAAGCCACAAATCTCTCTGCAACCAGTAGGTTCAAAGTTGTGCTTAGCATTTTCCGAATTCCAATAATGCCCTAACTTCTTTGAGTCACTGCATACTGCATTCCACGCTTCTGCTACAGTCCATCCAATAGACACAAGCTTCTTTATGAGAACCCCAAGAAATGCCACATATTCTGTTTTAGTCCCTAATCGGCTATTATCAGGTTTAAATTCCTTTGCTACCCGATTCCACCAATTGTATGACTTACCTACAGCAGGCTTCTTTCCAACTTCATAACTGATTCCATTTCCATCCTCGTTAAACGAAGGATCATACTTTGGACAATAGAAGTCCTTCAGCTCTCTCTGAATTGCCCTTTCAAGTTGTTCCTTGAACTTTTCTTCAGCATTTGTCTTAGGCTGATATTGCATGAACTCATCATTCAAAGTAAGCTTTGAAGCTTCAACTAATACGAATGTATCGTCCTTTACTTCAGTTGATACTTCAGTTACCATTTCAGGTACTGTAGCTTCAACTACCAGTTTGCATCTACCATCACTTAGCACCTCTGCATTGGTAATCCGTCCACCTGAAACCTTGATTTCGATTTCTGTTTTTGTCTTCATATTCTGTTCCTCCTTAAATAAAATTTTTATTAACAGATTGAAATCTTTTCCAACATTGATTACATTTTCATTTTAACATATTTTATGTAAAATTGCAAATTTATCCATTATATTTCCTCTTCCAAATTAAATGATGAACTATTAGCTTTCTTAATTGCCAATTCTTTTTTAGCTTATATTTTTAACATATATTCAATATATTTTTTTGTATGATAATTAATTCTTTTTTTCTTTCCATTAATTATTCTTTTCATAAATTATTTACTTATCTTGACAAAGCCTAAATACAATTTGGAGCTCTCAACGAGAGCCCCCAACTGTTTCGGTTTCCTATCAGTGGTCAGTGCTACATATCAAGCACAAGCCAACCAACGCTATTATTGTAGTCATTATACTGATAGAAGAAATGAGCCAAGTCAGCCAAAGGGCTGTCGCCACTAAAGTCACTGCAAATACCACCAGCCAACCAAAAGCCATCAGCTTCATCATCTGACAAAATCTTACAGGTATTTGCCAAATCATAAAAGCCACAAATCTCTCTGCAACCAGTAGGTTCAAAGTTGTGCTTAGCATTTTCCGAATTCCAATAATGCCCTAACTTCTTTGAGTCACTGCATACTGCATTCCACGCTTCTGCTACAGTCCATCCAATAGACACAAGCTTCTTTATGAGAACCCCAAGAAATGCCACATATTCTGTTTTAGTCCCTAATCGGCTATTATCAGGTTTAAATTCCTTTGCTACCCGATTCCACCAATTGTATGACTTACCTACAGCAGGCTTCTTTCCAACTTCATAACTGATTCCATTTCCATCCTCGTTAAACGAAGGATCATACTTTGGACAATAGAAGTCCTTCAGCTCTCTCTGAATTGCCCTTTCAAGTTGTTCCTTGAACTTTTCTTCAGCATTTGTCTTAGGCTGATATTGCATGAACTCATCATTCAAAGTAAGCTTTGAAGCTTCAACTAATACGAATGTATCGTCCTTTACTTCAGTTGATACTTCAGTTACCATTTCAGGTACTGTAGCTTCAACTACCAGTTTGCATCTACCATCACTTAGCACCTCTGCATTGGTAATCCGTCCACCTGAAACCTTGATTTCGATTTCTGTTTTTGTCTTCATATTCTGTTCCTCCTTAAATAAAATTTTTATTAACAGATTGAAATCTTTTCCAACATTGATTACATTTTCATTTTAACATATTTTATGTAAAATTGCAAATTTATATCTCATCTTCCCAATTAAACGATGAACTATTGGCTTTCTTAATTGCCAAGTCTTTTTTGGCTTGTTTAGATAATTGCTTTTTATACTTAAGTTCAAATCTTCTAAGATATTTTTCTTGTTGTCTAGAAGAAAAGTATATGCAATCAAATACTCTCCAAATTAAATTCCTACTTTGATTAATATATCTAATCTGTGAATATTCTTTTTTTTCATTTAATAATACTCTTTCGAAATTTAGAATCTGATTTCCTATTAATTTCAATATTTCTTCGTTAGCTTTTTCCCTTTCTACTTGTTTCGCTTCTTCTATTTTCTGTTTATTTTGATACTTGAATGATGCTATTTTCTGTTTTGATAAAATATAGTTTTCTAATTCTACTTTGCATTCTATTGATAAATCTATAATTTTTCTAGATATAGAATCTACTTGCTTTATTACATCAGGATATTTTTTCAAATATTGATATTTAATACTTCCTTTTGTATTTTTTAATTCTTGCTTTAGTAATAACAAGTCATCTACTATTTGTTTTAATTCTTTATCTTTGAAAGTTTTTCTCATTATCTTTTTAGTTACAAAATCTTTTTCATACTTAATTATCTCTTTAATAAACTTAGAATCTGAACTTACCTTTTTTAGTTTTTGTAATAATTGATTTTTCTCAATTATTCCTTTTTTAGCAATATCTTTTTCCTTATACAACTCTATTAAATCCTCTCTAAATATTGCATTTGTAAATTCATCCCTCATTCTATTTATTCTTCCATAATCAATATAATAATTCATTTTATTTTTCTGTTTACTTCAAATCATACATTGAAAATGTGGATGTCCACTTTCCAAATGAACTGCTCCTGTATATTGCAAATCCTCATATTTTATATTCATTTTCTTTGCAAAACTTACTAATTTACTTTCAAATAATTCTTTCCATTTTTCTTGAGAGTCGTACCCTAATCTAGTAGCATCATATTCATCAAGCGAAATAGTACATCTATATATAGGAACTTTTCTGTCTGCTAATTTTGTAATATGTTTATTAATAGTCTCTATATCTTCCATTTCTTCTATATTAGAAAATTTATCAATTTTTCCAAACAATCCATGAGTTGTATTTGCGTTTCTTATTGCATATTCACTATATGCTAAATAATTTGTATAGTTTTTATGTTTGAAAAATGTCGTCCTTTTATTCGGATTAAATGATTCAAAAAGAAATACTACATTATTCATTTCGATACATTTCTCCTATTGTATAAAAATCATATAAATCTTGCTTTGTCATGTTTTCTGCATCACGATTAATATAATAATTTGCTTTTTTACGAGCATTAGTTAACATTCCTATAAATTGTTTATGCATATCATCACCAAGTAATCTATTCAAAACTTCTCCTTGTAAATATGTATTAATAGCACTTGTTCTTAAATACTTTGCATTTATTTTCCTTTGTGACTTTATAAAGGGATCTAGTTTTGCATCTATCATATCGTCTAATTCCTTTATTATAAAATCTAAATTGTCTCTATATACTTGGATATTTAATTCCTTATCAATCCCTGCACGAACTAATTCAGAAATACTATTATAAGAACTTTTTTCTACTACTTTTATAATCATTTCTTTCTTATCTTTGGGAAGTCTTATTGTTAGTTTCTCTAGTGCTTCTTCAGCTTTTTTCTTTTCCAATCTTTCCTCCTTGTCTTCTGCCCTATACAGATCAAAATTGCCCTCAGGCAATTTTGCAGGATCAGGGCGACCTCCCCTCGCCCACAAACTGCCTAAAAGCGTAGCTTTTAGCTGGGTGCTATTAAAAAATAGAGTAGTCAATTAGACTGCTCCATATTTCCATGATTCTATTCAAATTCTTCGTCTTCTTCCTCAATTTCTTCTCTACTGGTTACTTCAACATAGTCGCTTATAATTGCTAATGCTTGATCGTAACTTTCTGAATTAGTAATTTTATCACACATTTCTTTTGCTTCTTCTTGCATTCCATTTCTTTTTAATGTTCTTGATGCAATACCCATTAAATTAAAAATATTTCCATCTTCCCCAATTAAAGCACACTTTGGTTTATGTTTTTCTGACATAATAAAAATCACCTCCTACTCAAATTCTTCCTCGTTTTCCATTTCTTTTTTGTTTTCTTTTTCTATAAATTCTTTTTCCATCAAATATCCATATTGCGTATATAATCCATTGTAAGTACAACCTTTTTTTGTATAATCATCTGCTAGTTTATAATAATTAATATAATCTTGTAACAGACTTACATCATCGAAATGACCTGTCTCATTTACCAAATATTTTCCCATGTCCTTTAAATCTTTGACATCTGGTAACAACTCATAGTCTTTTGTTCTTTTTGCGTATTCTACTAAATCACGAATATACTTTATTTGATAATCTCTTGTACTCATTAATGCAAGAAATTTTGACATTTTTGTATTATCGAATTTCTTTATTTCTTTACATAACAGTTTTATTTCTTGGAACGGTGTTGTATTACCTTCTTCTTTCTCAAATTTATCAAGCATTCTTTTCATTAATATATTAAAATTTTCTGACAGTTCTTCATTATTAAAATTAGTTATTTCACATTTAGTAACATGAGTATCTTGAATTGTTGCCTTATCATAATCTAAATTAATTCTTTTGAATTTTTCTCTAAGTCTTTCTTCTGATGTTGGAAGATATATTATGACTTTACTGTATACATCTGATTCTTCATATTCCTTTTTATTTGTAACTTCTAGTTTTAATATTTTATCATTATCAATTTTGGCTTCGATTAATTCATTGTCTAACATTTTTCTTGTATTAACTAATAGACCATAAGAACAAAAATCTTCTTTTATATTAGCATCAAAAAGATAATTTTTTGCTAATTCAGTAAAATTCATATAAGGAATCACATTAATATCCATCTTATATCCATGTACTTTTTCTGCTATTAATATTCCTACTTCATGCAAATTGTATTTTGGTAATATCTTATAATCATTTATATTAGCAACTAATTCCTTTACTTCGTTTAAATCCTTTATATTATATTCTTTTACTTCTGCATAAGCATTTAAAATGTGGCATTCTTCTTTACTCAAGCCACATATTAAGTCATCAATTTCTTCTAGTTCTTCTAGCTTAATATATTCTCTTCTTTCATATTGTTTATCTAAAAGATTATTAATGCATGAATCCATCAACGAAACATCTTGTGTATCTTTTCCAAGTTTTACTCGGTGTATAATATAATCTACTGTATTATTTGTTAATTTAAAAGTATCTAGTTTATCTAATAATCTAGCATTAAATCTGATATAGTCATCTTTATTTGCTACTATTGCTTTCATATTTCACCTCCAAAAATTCTCTCGCACGAGAATCGATTTTGTGCCATTTTTATTCTATTTTGGTATAGTTTTATCTCTAAAAAATCACTCAAACTCTTCTGTTTCTTCATCTTGTTTTGTATTTTCATTATTTAACACATCTTTTATCAAAGAATTAGTTACATATATCGTTCTTTTATTAAATTCTCTTTGCCAAGCCCCTTCTTTTCTAGACCAATGAAATCCATTATGCTTTAATTGACTTCTAATATCTTCATTAGGTTTTCCTTCGAATAGTAATTGAATTCGATTTATTTCCTTATTATGAATAGCTTTCCCACCTTTAAATTCTATATCTTGAAATACTAATGTTTCTTATTCTTCTAGTCTTTTAATTCTTAATTTTGTTTCTCTAATATTTGCTCCGATATTAGTAAGTTCCCATGTTTCATGTTCTCTTGCTTTTATACTTTCCCTTAGATTTTCTAGTCTTTCTAATTTATCTTTCAATTTTGGAATCGCATCAGGATCATCATTATAAATAACATTACTATTCTCTGCATTTTTTGCCCTTTCCTCATAATATTCGCTCTTTTTTGAAAGTTCTATTGATTTCCTTATATCATTATTAGCTTGTTCATGTAATCTTCTCGCTTTTCTCTCAGAATGATGCCCTACCAGTATTGGTTGTCCAGGTGTCATCATCAAAATTCTATTAGCTGTCGAATTATATCTTGCCTCTGATTCTTCTTTTGCTTTTTGCGATACTGCTTTGTATCTTTCAATCCTTCTTTGTTTCCTTTCTTCGTAATCTGCTCTTCCTCCCATTTTTTTATCACTTTCCTTTCCTACTATTACACAGCCATATAAATGCAATATTAAAAATGAGCTAATCATTGCTATAATTACTAAAATTACAATATACTTTTGTTTTTTTCTTTCCAAAGAAAAAAGACTGTGTAAAGTTTGTGTTGTATATTAACTCTTTCACAGACTTTATACAAGTCTTATTCAAATTATTTTATATTTGAATGATATTTTCCCAACTAAATCCTTGTCTTCCAAAATGTCCATAATTAGTAGTCTTACTATAAATAGGATTTTTTAATTGTAGATATTCTATGATTCCTTCAGGTGTTAAATCAAATTTTTCTTTTATAGCTTTTATAATAAAATGCTCAGGTATTCTATTTGTTCCAAAACAATCTATAAATAAAGATATGGGTTGTTCCATACCTATACCATAACTTAATTGTATTTCACATCTTCTAGCCATGCCATTTGCTACAACATTTTTTGCAATAT
This sequence comes from uncultured Clostridia bacterium, assembly GCA_948745425.1. Classification (GTDB taxonomy): domain Bacteria; phylum Bacillota; class Clostridia; order TANB77; family CAG-508; genus CAKPSH01. Next base: position 988 of record CAPZDM010000045.1, on the reverse strand, counting down.
GTCTTGCCATATAACAGGCACTTCTGTCAACTTTACTTGGATCTTTTCCTGAAAATGCTCCTCCACCATGTCTTGCAATTCCTCCATATGTATCACAAATAATTTTTCTACCAGTTAATCCTGTATCACCAATTGCTCCTCCAACTACAAATCTGCCAGTTGGATTTATAAAGAATTTAGTTTCTATATCAATCATATCGGGATAGATAACTGGTAAAATTACTTTTTCAATCAAATCTTTTTGCATAGTTGGTATATCTACATTTTCTAAATGCTGTGCAGAAATTAAAATACTATCAATTCTAATTGGACAATCATTTACATACTCTATTGTGACTTGTGCTTTCCCATCACTTCTTAAATAATTGATTTCTCCATTCTTTCTTACTTCTGCTAACTTATTTGTAATTTTATGTGCTAAAGAAATTGGATATGGCATATATTCTTCTGTTTCATCACAGGCGAATCCAAACATAATCCCTTGATCTCCTGCTCCTCCTTTGTCAACTCCAATGGCTATATCATTGCTTTGTTTTTTTATATATTGTTCTACATTACAAGTTCTATAATCCATTGTAGTTTCTTCATCATCATAACCAACCTTTTTCAATGTTTCTCTTACTATATTTTCTATATCTAATTTGGCATTTGTTGTTATTTCTCCTGCTACTATAACTTTATTTCCTGTAATTAAAGTTTCTACTGCAACTCTTGATTCTTTATCTTGTTTCAAACATTCATCTAAAATAGAATCTGAAATTAGGTCACACACCTTATCAGGATGTCCTTCCGTTACAGATTCGCTTGTTAAAAAATATCTTTTATATTTCATATTTTAAAATTCTCCATTTCTTTTACTTTCTATATTAAAACTTTGATTTGTATTTTTTATTATATAAACATCTCCCCACAACCTTTCTGCATTCGCACCACAATCGATTCTGTGGCTTTTTTATTCTTATTTAGATAAGTTACTCGTACTCTTCAT
>CAPZDM010000044.1 GCA_948745425.1 uncultured Clostridia bacterium | reverse complement strand
ATATGTTATAAATTTTGCCTAAGGGCACATACTAATTAAGCCCCTACAACATATATTTATAATTTTGTATAATTTTTAAAATATGTAATAATCCCCACAAACACAAATTTATAGAGAATTATTACCACCTGAACTGTAATTATTTACAAGGAAAATAAATATAATTTGAATAAAACTATTGAATTATCAATGAAATAGTTATAAACTATTGTTACAATAATATAAAATCATGGAAGGAGAAAGTTAAATGGAAAATATAAATGGAAATAAAATTATTTGGAAAACCAAAAATTTTGTAGCAGTAGCTTCAGAAAGACCTTTAGTTTCAAGAGAAGAAGGTGGGCATATTAAAATATACATGCTTCAGGAGATAAATATAGATTTGACTCAAATTTAGACTTTACACCAGACTTATTATTAGAAGAAAAAAGACTATCTCAGATGATATGTGAAGCATTTGTAAAAGCAATGAAAAAACGTGGTATAGATATTATTAGATTAAATTTTTTTGAAGCTGGTAACTGGGCTTGGAAACTAGATAAAGAAGGAAATACTAAAAAGCCATTTTTTCATGAACACATCTTCGGAAGAACTATGGATGCAAAAAAACAAAAATGGCCAGAAGCGCCATATCTTCCAGATAGATCTACAGGATTTTATGATGATTTCAAACCTTTAAATGATGAAGATATAAAATGTATTATAGAAGAAATGGAAACTTTAGAAAAAAACGAAAAATATGATAAATCAAAATGGAAAATATAATAAACCACACCCCCAATCTTTAAAAGATTAGGGGGTGCAGTCTTGTTAAGATAAATTTTAGCCGAAGTAGATAAGAAATCTGGCAATTTTAAGAATTTTAGGATTATAATAATGAAGCAAATCATCTATTTCTGCATTATTTGAATCAATTTGCTCTTCAAGTTCTTTCTTTTTTTCTACAAGTCCGTCTAAAACTATATCAAGTTCTTTATCTGTCAGCGCAGAATTTGATGAAGTAGTTTCAATAATTAAAGTGTCCAATTCATCAAGTTCAAGTTCTAACTGCTGGATATCTTTTTCATAGTAACTGATGTTAGTACCAACAGAATCGTAGAAGTAGATGTAAGAACTCATGGCACCATAGAAGAAACTGAAGGCACAACCACCCCAAAGAAGAAAATAGAAAAAATTTTCAGAAAACTTCTTTTTTATTATCTTCTTCTTAACAAGATAAAAAACTATAATTGCAATTACTAAAATTAAACTTAACATTTGTTTCTCCTCCTAAGCATTGCTTAAACATGGTTGAAAAGTTACATATATGTAAAGAAGAGAGGTAGTTCCTCTTCCTAATATGGAAATTGGATAAATACCATAATTATTTAATTAACTACAATGTTATTATTATACATTAACTTAACATAATTTGAAATATTTAGAAGAAAAATAAATATAATTGAATAAAATTATACAAAATTGAGAAAATACTTGTAGAGACGAGTATTGCTCGCTAGAGAGGAATGAATTGAATATGTATAATTTTAGAACAGATTTGGCAGTTGAAAGACGAGAGATTTTTAAGAAAGCAAACAAGATTGAAAATGAGATTGAGGGAGTTGAAGCAGAAGAAATAATAGACAGTGAAGAAATAACTACAACAAGAGTAAAAATAACAACAGAAGAAGGAGCAAAAGCATTAGGAAAGCCAATAGGAAATTATATAACCATAGATATAAAGAAAATAAAAAGCATTGATGAAGATGGAATTCAAAGTGCAGCAGATGTATTATCAAGAGAATTAAAATCTTTAATAGATGCTCAAATTGGTAAAGCAGAAGATATTTTAGTAGTAGGACTTGGAAACGAATATGTAACACCAGACTCATTAGGACCTAAAGCAATAACTGAAATAGATGTAACAAGACATATATTAAACTATATGCCTGAATACTTAGAAGAAGGAACAAGACCAGTAAGTGCAATATCTCCAGGGGTATTAGGAACAACAGGAATAGAAACACTAGAAATATTAAAAGGAATAGTAGAAAATATAAAACCAAAATTAATAGTAGTAATAGACGCATTAGCTTCTAGGAGCATAGAAAGAATAAGTAGTACAATACAAATAGCAGACACAGGAATAGTACCAGGAGCAGGAGTTGGAAACACAAGAAAAGAACTAAGCAAAAAAACACTTGGAATACCAGTAGTTGCATTAGGAATACCAACAGTTGTAGAAAGTGCAGTATTAGTAAATGACTGTTTAGACCTATTCATAGAAAAACTACAACAAGAAGCGCAATCAAATGAATATTTAAACAAACTAAAAGACGAAGACAACTACGAAACAATAAAAGAAGCATTAGTACCAAACGACTATAACATGATAGTAACACCAAAAGAAATAGACGACCTAATCGACAACATGAAAAATGTGGTCGCGAGAGGAATAAATTTTGCGTTGTAGCAAAATTTAAGCATGGGAAATTTGTGGAGCAAATTTCACAGGATATAAAAATAAATTTTGCATTGTAGCAAATTTCACAGGATTTAAAATAAATTTTGCATTGTAGCAAAATTTATTACATATTGATTTCCTTTTCTAAATATATATGATATAATACATGAATATTATAAATAAAAAGGAGACCACCAAATGAAAATAAAAAATGATGTATATAAGACAGATAGTTATGATAATTTAAGAGATATGATAAATAAGACTACTGAAAAGTTTTCTGACAAAACTGCATTTATTGTAAAGACAAAAAATGAGAACAAAATTAGTTACAGAGATGTAACATTTAAAGAATATAAAGAAGATGTAAACGCATTAGGCACAGCTTTAATTTCTTTAGGATTAAAAAATGCGAGGGTAGTAGTAATATCTCCTAATAGATATGAGTGGTGTGTAACTTATATGGCGGTAGTAAATGGTGTTGGAGTTATCGTACCATTAGATAGATCATTACCAGGAAATGAGATGCAAGGAATGCTTGAGAGAAGTCAAGCAGATGCAATAATATTTGATAAAAAATATAAAGAAACAATTAGAGAATTAAAAAATAATTGTGAAACAATAAATATTAAAAATTATATATGTATGGATGATGAGGAAGATGGGGAATTTTTATCATATTCTAAATTATTAGAAAAAGGTAGAGAAATGGTAAAAGAAAAATCTAAAGACGCAGAAACATACTTAAATGCTGAAATAGATATTGATAAAATGAGTATTTTACTATTTACTTCAGGAACTACATCACTTTCAAAAGCAGTAATGCTAACACATAGAAATTTAATAGAACAGATACCAGCTTTAAGAGCTATCTTAGATGCATGGCCAGGAGATGTATCATTATCATTCTTACCATTGCATCATACCTTTGGAGCTGTTGGTATATGGTATATATATGTATCAGGAGCAACAACTGTATTTTGTGATGGATTAAAACATATACAAGAAAATTTAAAAGAGTATGGAGTTACAGTTTTGGTTACAGTTCCGTTATTAATTGAAAATATGTATAAAAAAATAATGAAAACAATAGAAAAGGAAGGAAAACTAGATACTGTAAATAAAGGAAGAAAAATCGCTAATGGATTAGAAAAATTACATATTAATGTTAGAAGAAAATTATTTAAGGATATTATTAATGCGTTAGGAGGAAAATTAAGAATTTTTGTTGTAGGTGCTGCTGCATTAGATAAGGAAATCTCAAAAGCATTTAATGAGTTTGGTATTTTAGTTTGTCAGGGATATGGTTTAACAGAAACATCTCCTGTTGTTGCTGCTGAGCCAGATAAATATATAAAATATGGTTCAGTTGGTTTTCCTTTAAGAAATTTACAAGTAGAAATTGATGAACCTAATGAAGAAAGGATAGGAGAAATTAAGGTAAAAGGCCCTAGTGTAATGTTAGGATATTATGGTATGCCAGAGGAAACTGCAAATGTATTAAAAAATGGATGGTTTTATACTGGAGATTTAGGATATTTTGATAAGCAAGGATATTTATATATTACTGGAAGAAAAAAGGATGTAATAGTATTAAAAAATGGTAAAAATATATATCCTGATGAAATTGAATCATTAATAAATAAACTAGAATATGTATCAGAAACTTTAGTATTTGGATATCCAAAAGAAGATGACCTAATTGTTACTGCTAAAATTGTATATAATAAAGAATATATAGAAGAAAATTACAAGGATATTACAAAAGAAGAATTACAAAATATGATTTGGACAGATATAAAACAAATAAATTCTACAGTTGCAGGTTATCAACATGTTAAAAAAATTATTATTACAGATGAACCATTAATAAAAACAACAACAGCAAAAGTAAAGAGATTTATTGAAATACAGAAAACAATAGATGAAAACAAATAATTGATATAGTAGATAATTATTTGTAGGGGCGATTAGTAATCGCCCGTTGTTCAATGAAATATCTTAAATCAAATATAAAATTATCTCAAAAATTAGCACTCTCATATTGACAGTGCTAATTTTTGAGTATATAATAAAATATATTGAGAAAAATATAGATATATGAATAGATAAAAACTATCGAGGAGGTAATATAAATGGATATACAAAAATTTACACAAAAATCATTAGAAGCAATACAAGGAGCACAAGAATTAGCTATAGAAAATCAAAATGCCCAAATAGAGCAAGAACATTTACTACTAGCATTATTAGAGCAAGACAATAGTTTAATAAAAGAACTACTAAAAAAGATGAAAATTGATGAAAGTGCTTTTCAAAATCATGTAAAAGAAAAAGTAGAAAAAAAGCCTAAAATTACAGGTGGAGCTAGACCAAATGATGGATTTTATGTATCACAAGATGTAGATTTAGTATTAACTAAATCAGAGAAAATAGCTAAAAATATGAAGGATGAATATGTATCTGTTGAACATATTATGATTTCTTTGATAGATAATGCTAATAGAGAAGTAAAAGATTTATTTACAAAATATAATATAAATAAAAATGAATTTTTGAAAGTTTTAGTAAGTGTAAGAGGAAACACAAGAGTTACATCGGATAATCCAGAATCTACTTATGATGTATTAAAAAAATATGGTCAAGACTTAGTAGAACTTGCTCGTAGTCAAAAATTAGATCCAGTTATAGGGAGAGATAGTGAAATTAGAAATGTAATAAGAATTCTATCTAGAAAAACAAAAAATAATCCTTGTTTAATAGGTGAACCAGGAGTTGGAAAAACGGCAATAGCAGAAGGTCTAGCATTAAGAATTGTAAGAGGCGATGTTCCAGAGGGACTAAAAGAATGTACTATATTTTCATTAGATATGGGTGCATTAGTGGCAGGAGCAAAATATAGAGGAGAATTTGAGGAAAGATTAAAAGCAGTATTACAGGAGATAAAAAAGAGCGAAGGTAAAATAATATTATTTATAGATGAAATTCATACAATAGTTGGTGCAGGAAAAACAGATGGAGCAATGGATGCAGGAAATTTATTAAAACCAATGCTTGCTAGAGGAGAATTACACTGTATAGGAGCTACTACTTTAAATGAATATAGACAATATATAGAAAAAGACCAAGCATTAGAAAGACGTTTTCAACCAGTTCAAGTAGATGAACCAACTATCGAAGATACCATTTCAATATTAAGAGGATTAAAAGAAAGATATGAAGTATATCATGGAGTAAAAATTGCGGATAATGCTCTAATTGCTGCTTCAACTCTATCACATAGATATATCTCAGACAGATTTTTACCAGATAAGGCAATAGATTTAGTAGACGAAGCATGTGCCCTAATAAAAACAGAAATGGAATCAATGCCATCAGAGCTAGATGAGATATCAAGAAAAATAATGCAATTAGAAATAGAAGAAACCGCATTAAAAAAGGAAAATGACGAAATCTCAAAACAAAGATTATCAAATATACAAAAAGAAATAGCTGAACTAAAGACAAAGTTTAATGAAATGAAAGCCAAATGGGAAAATGAAAGAGAAGCAATAGTAAAAGTTCAAAAATTAAGAGAAGAAATAGAAAAAATAAATGCTGAAATCGAAAGAGCAGAAAGAGCCTATGAATTAAATAAAGCAGCAGAATTAAAATATGGTAAATTACCAGAATTACAAAAGCAGTTAAAAATAGAAGAAGAGATATCAGAAAAAGGTAAAGAAGATAGTTTATTAAGAAATAAAGTTACAGAAGATGAAATCTCAAAAATCATTTCGAGATGGACAGGGATTCCAGTTACTAAACTAATGGAGGGAGAAAGAGAAAAAATAATAAATTTACCAGAAATTTTGCATAAAAGAGTTATTGGACAAGAAGAAGCAGTAGAAAAAGTATCAGAAGCAATAATACGTTCAAGAGCAGGAATTGGAGACCCAAAAAGACCAATAGGTTCATTTATGTTTTTAGGACCAACAGGAGTAGGAAAAACAGAACTTGCAAAATCATTAGCAGAAGCCTTATTTGATGATGAACATAATATAATTAGAATAGATATGTCTGAGTATATGGAAAAGTATTCTGTATCACGATTAATAGGTGCACCTCCAGGATATGTAGGATATGAGGAAGGTGGACAATTAACAGAAGCTGTAAGAAGAAAACCATATTCAGTAGTATTATTTGATGAAATCGAAAAAGCACATCCAGATGTATTTAATATATTATTACAAGTACTAGACGATGGACGTATTACAGACTCACAAGGAAGAACAGTGGATTTTAAAAACACTATAATAATAATGACATCTAACTTAGGTTCAGATTATATATTAGAAGGAATACAAGACAATGGAGAAATATCAGAAAAAGCAAAAGACGAGGTAGAAAAATTACTAAAATCTAACTTTAGGCCAGAATTTTTAAACCGTCTTGATGAAATAGTATTTTATAAACCATTAATGAAGAATGAGATATCAAAAATTTTAGAATTATTGATAAAAGATTTAGAAAGAAGGTTAGATGATAAACAAATAAAATTAAAATTAACACAAAATGCAAAAGATTATCTAATAGACAATGGATATGACGAAATATATGGTGCAAGACCATTAAAAAGATTTATACAAAAGAAATTAGAAACTTTGATAGCAAAGAAGATAATAATGCAAGAAATATTACCAAATACAAAAGTAATAGTAGATTACAAAGATGGTGAATTATTAATTAAATAGATGTAGGGGACATTGCATGTGCCCTGCTGTAACAAAAAATTTATATGTATAAAAAACAACAAATTGTTCAAGATAATAGAAATAGAATTAATAGGAGAGAACATGAAAATATCTTGGATAAAATATAAAGAGGATGATAGTTTTAAATTATTTAAAAACTTAGGAATGGATGTATATGATATTGATGACTTTGATATGATAGATAATAAGCTAAAGGAATTAGTAGATAACAATTATAAAACAATAGTATTATCAAATCAAGTAGCTTCTTTTTCAGAGGATATTATAAAAAAATATAAAAAATCAGATGATATAAGTATAATAATAGCACCTAACAAGAAATAATTGTTGGGTGCTTTTGTATATTATTACCATTTTCTGTTAATAATATCAGTGAAAATATGTTTAATTTGGAGATGGTTTTATGAATAATTTAGATATGAAAAATATAATAGTACTTAAGGATTTACCATCAAATATTATAGATGAAGCTATAGTCATTTTAAAAGATAATAAAATCAAAAAAAGAGAAAAATCAGAAAATGAAAATGAATTTATAAATACGAATGTTATTAGTGAAGCACAAAATGTAATTTCTGAATATATAGAAAGATTAGAAAGACCTAAAAAAGAAAGACAAAATGAGAAAAAACTATTATTAAAATATAAAAAATTGCAAATTTTTAGTATATTACTAACAGGTGGAATGATACTTAGCTTTTTAATTAACTTTATAAAATAAGAATAAAATTTCTTTCTATTACATATTATGAGATAGGAAAACAATAGAAAAATAGAAAGGAAATACATATGGAAAGAGTTTTAACACAGGAAGAAAGAATAAGAAGAGCAGAGGAAATATACTTAAGAAGAAGGAATACAAGACCTCAATATAGAAATATTAGAGAAACAACAAATATTAGGCAAGAGACACCTAAAATAAGAAATTTGAAACTTTTTAAGAAAATGGCTTTACAAATAGTTATTTGTTTATTATTGTATTGTATTTTTTATTTAATTTATGATACTAACTATTCTTTCTCAGATACAACTATAAGTAAGACTCAAGAGATATTAAACTATGACATTAATTTTGATGAAATATATAAATATGTTAGTGGAAATATAAAAGGATTTATAGAAAAAGGGAAGAACTCAATAGGAGAAAATAGTGGTGAAAATAAATCAGAAGACAATAATAATGAAGGAAATGAAATCAATCAAGAAAACAATGTAAATGAAAATCAATCAGATGAAAACATACCAAGTCAAGCAATTCCAGAAGAACAAGGAAATAAAGAAGATTTACCAGTACAAGTTCAGCAAACCTCTGTAACAGAGCCAAATTTGAAACAACAATATTCCCTCATAAATCCAGTTAAACGGAGGACATATATCATCAGAATTTGGAGAAAGAGAAGCAACATCTAAAATTGTATCAACTAATCATACAGGAATAGATATTGCTGTGCCAGAGGGAACTAGTATAGTATCAGCAATGGATGGAAAAGTAATAATATCCACAAATTCAATTACATATGGAAATTATATAATGATAGAAAAAGGAGAACTAAGAACAGTATATGCTCATTGTAGTAAACTATTAGTAGAAGAAGGAAAAGAAATAAAACAAGGAGAAGAAATAGCCAAAGTGGGTCATACAGGAAATGCCACAGGTTCACACCTGCATTTTGAGGTAAGAATAAATAATAATAAGATAAACCCAAGATTAATACTTGATTTTTAAAGAAAACGAGGTATAGTATGCATATTAAATTTGACTTTAAAGTAATATTATTCGTTTTATTTTTTTTTATATTAGGTTTTGAAAAATTATATTTACTATTTTTAATCTTCGCAATAATACATGAGCTCTCTCATATGGTAATAGGAATACTACTGGGATTTGAACCATCAAAAATACAAATAATGCCTTTTGGAGCATATATAAATTTTAAAATTGATATAAAAAGTTATAACACAAAAATATTAAAAGGAACAATTTTTTCCTTAAAAAAATTATTTGTTTCATTAGCAGGACCAATAGCAAATATTATAATTGCACTTATATTTTATAATAAAAGTAATTATATAATTATTACATATATAAATATACTATTGGCAGTATTTAATTTATTGCCAATATATCCATTAGATGGTGGTAGAGCGATTAAACAGATTTTTGTAATATTTTTGGGAAGAAGAAAAGCATTAAAATATACTAACATATTTTCTAATATAGTATTATTTATATTAATTATTATAAGTCTTACTTTTTGCTATTTAACTAAGAGTTGGATTATATTATTAACATTGTTATATCTATTATATATTAGAAAAAAAGAAGATGAATTATACAGATTGAAGGAAAAAGCATATAAATTATTAGAAGAAATATAGAAGATAAAACTTAAGGGGATATAAATATCCCCTTAAAAATTTATAAATTTACTTTTGGAATAATATCTGAATCTAAATACCTATTGATATTTTTAAAAGTTATTCCAGTATTTACTGATAAGTTTGATATTGTAGAAGTCGTAATATTGTTATCATTAATATAATTTGTTAACTTAGAAATATCGCATCTATCCTTTGGAAGACACTTTGGGCATACTTCAACATCTGATACGAAAAAACATCCACAACGAGCACATTTTTTAAACTCCATAAAAACCACCTCATATATTATTTTTTTACTTTTTTCAATATTTTATCACATAAAAACAAAAAAAGAAACAAGTTTTTTAAAATATATTGACAAATTTCTAAAAGATAATATAATAAAATTGAGAAGACATAGAAATATAAGGAATTGTGACATTTTGTAGAATAAAGAAAGGAAAATTAAAATATGAGCAAACCAACTAGTACTATTTTAAAAATGTTAAAAACTAGAAAAGATTGCCCAACTGCTGAAAAAATATATATGGAAATCAAAAATGATATGCCTGATGTATCATTAAGAAGAGTCCAATCTATTTTAGAGCATTTGTGTGAACAAGGGTTAATTATAAAGATAAAATCAAGAACTGGTGGACCTGAAAGATATGATGCTAGTGGACTACCCAAAATTACTTTCGAATGTTCAAAATGTGGAATGATAGAAGATATATATTTGTATGATATACAATTAAGAAGGTTATATGGAGAGATGAAAAAGTTAGGACAAGAAATTGAAGCAGACATAGACCATTCTTATATTAATCTTAGTGGTCTATGTAGTAAATGCCGTAATTAAAAAATATAAAAAAATTAGCACAAGGTATTGACAAGTGCTAATTTTTATTATATTATATTAGCAGTCAACCAAAAAGAGTGCTAAGCATACAATTGAAGGGGGATATATAATGGAAGAACGCAAAAAGAAAATCTTGCGTGCAATAGTAGATGAATATATAGAAACTGCAGAACCAGTCAGTTCAAATACTATAGTACAGAAATATGAACCTAATATTAGTAGTGCAACTGTTAGAAATGATATGGCAGAACTTGAAAAAATAGGATATATTGAAAAAACACATACATCATCAGGTAGAGTTCCATCTGCTAAAGGATATAGATTATATGTAGATGAATTATTAAAATATGATGATATAAGTCTAGAAGAGATTAAATATATAGGAGAAAAACTTGAAACAAAAGTAAATCAATTAGAAGAATTAACAAAAATCACAACAAGTACTATTTCAGAAATAACACATTATACAACAGTAAGTGTCGGACCAGAATCTTCTAAGCAAAATATAGATGAAATAAAATTTGTAATGCTAGGTTCTAGAATGATAATGGCAATAATAGTTACAGAACTTGGGATGATAAAAGAAACAATTATAAAATTTGATGAAGATATTACACAAGAACAAGTAGATATTATAACACGTTTATTTAATAACAAATTAAAAGGTAAACCATTAGAGATGATAGATAGACCTTTAGAAGAATATATTTTTAATGAATTACATTATAATATTAACATAATCAAAACAATAATTGAAGAAATTAAAAAGATGATTAAGAATGATGAAAAAATATATTTAGAAGGAAGAAATAAAAATTTCGATTTACCTGAATTTAAGAGTTTAGATACTGCTAGAAACTTTGTAAATGTACTAGATGAAAATGAAACCATGTTAGACATTTTAAAAAATGGAATGGCTAACGATATTCAAATATATATAGGTGATGAAAATAAAAGTGAAGAATTAAAAGATTTTAGTGTAATAACTTTTAAGCATTCGGTAGGAAACAAAGACTTAGGAACAATAGGTATAATAGGACCAAAAAGAATGAATTATTCAAAGGTAATTTCAGTAATGAAATATATAAATAGGATATTAAATGATAATAATACAAATGGAAAGGAATGATATTTAAAATGGATAATGAAGAGAATAACGAAGAATTAAAAGAAAACATTGAAGAAGTAGAAATTTTAGAATCAGATGTAGATGTTCAAAAATTACAGGAAGATTTAGATAATACTACAGATAGGCTAAAGCGTTTAATGGCAGAATTCGATAATTATAAAAAAAGAGCATCAAAGGAAAGAGAACAGTTATATAATTCATTAGTTGCAGACATTATGATGGCTTTTTTACCAGTAATGGATAATTTAGAAAAAGCTATAAATGCAAACACAGAAGATGAAGGTTATAAAAAGGGAATGGAATTAGTTGCAAAACAATTTCAAGATGTTTTAAAATCTTTTGGTTTAGAAGAAATAAAAACAGAAGGAGAAATCTTTGACCCAAGTTTACATGAAGCAGTTAGTAGTGTTCAAGATGATACAAAGAAAAGCCAAGAGATTGTAGAAGAATTTAGAAAGGGCTACAAAATGGGAGATAAAGTTATTAGGCATGCAATGGTTGTAGTCAATCAATAATGTTATTAATTTTTAATTTATCAAAATAAATTTTTAGGAGGAATTTAAAATGGGAAAAATTATAGGAATTGACTTAGGAACAACAAATTCATGTGTATCAGTTATGGAAGGAGGAGAACCAGTAGTTATACCAAATGCTGAGGGAGATAGAACTACCCCTTCAATAGTAGCTTTCTCAAAAAATGGAGAAAGATTAGTAGGACAAATTGCAAAACGTCAAGCAGTTACAAATCCTGATAATACAGTTATATCAATAAAAAGAAAAATGGGAACAGATGAAAAAGTTACAATAGAGGGAGATAAATTCTCACCACAAGAAATATCTGCTATGATTTTACAAAAACTAAAAGCAGATGCAGAAAACTATTTAGGAGATAAAGTTACACAAGCTGTTATAACAGTTCCAGCTTATTTTAGTGATAGCCAAAGACAGGCAACTAAAGATGCTGGAAAAATAGCAGGACTTGAAGTTCTAAGAATTATAAACGAACCAACAGCAGCAGCACTTGCATACGGAATGGATAAAGAAAAAGACCAAAAAATAATGATTTATGACTTAGGAGGAGGAACATTTGATGTTTCAATACTAGACATTGGAGATGGAGTATTTGAAGTTCTAGCAACAAATGGTAATACACATTTAGGAGGAGACGATTTTGACCAAAGAATTATAGATTACTTAGTAGCAGAATTCAAAAAAGATCAAGGAATAGATTTAAGTAAAGATAAAATGGCAATGCAAAGATTAAAAGAAGCTGCTGAAAAGGCTAAAAAAGACTTATCAGGAGTAGGTCAAACAAATATTAACCTACCATTTATCACAGCAGATGCATCAGGGCCAAAACATTTAGATATTAATTTAACAAGAGCTAAATTTGAGGAATTAATAAAAGATTTAATAGAAGCTACTGAAGGACCAGTAAATCAAGCATTAAAAGATGCAGGAATATCAGCTGATGAATTAAATAAAGTATTATTAGTAGGTGGTTCTACAAGAGTTCCAGCTGTTCAAGAGGCAGTTAAGAAAATTACAGGAAAAGATGCAGATAAAGGAATTAACCCAGATGAATGTGTTGCAGTAGGTGCAGGAATACAAGGTGGAGTACTATCAGGAGATGTTCAAGACTTAGTATTACTAGATGTAACACCATTATCATTAGGTATTGAAACATATGGTGGAGTATTTACAAAATTAATTGAAAGAAATACTACTATACCAACTAAAAAATCACAAATATTTAGTACTGCTGCTGATAGTCAAAC